>DASVHT010000248.1:0-10925 GCA_036382455.1 Dermatophilaceae bacterium | reverse complement strand
ATGAACTTGATCCGGTCGTCCGGTGGAACGCCAGTGATCACACTGTGCTGCGCTCCCGACTGGATGAAGGGTGGGGCGTCCGGAGCCACGGACTGGTCGCGGCTGGAGGTCGCGCCAACGCCGGACCACTACGGCGACTTTGCTGATCTCGCTGCGGCGGTGGCTCTTCGATACCCGGACGTCCGCTACTTCCAGGTGTGGAACGAACTGAAGGGATTCTGGAACGAGTCAGAGAACCGTTGGGACTACGAGGGCTACACCGCGCTCTACAATGAGGTGTACGACCGCCTCAAGGCTGTGAGCCCGGCGGTGCAGGTGGGCGGCCCGTACGTCGTCGTGGACAGCGGTTCCGACCGGGACGCGCTGAGCTACCCCTCCGACGTGGGCGGGAGCTGGGGTGTACTTGATCAACGGCCCCTCGACGTGCTGCGCTACTGGCTGGTTCACGCGCACGGCGCCGACTTCGTCTCCGTCGACACTGCTGTGCGTGACATTGACGCGGCCCGAGTAGATCCGGTGCCGGCTGGCGAGAAGCTCACCGCTGTGGCCAGGTGGGTGCGCGGGCTGACATCCCTGCCGCTGTGGTTCAGCGAGTTCTACGTCATGGACCCACAGACCTCCCGGAATGACCAACGGGCGGCTGCCCTGGTCGCGCTGGCGCAGCTGCGCATGATCGAAGGCGGAGCGGACGTGTCCTTGCTGTGGGAGCCCCAGCAGGGCCCGGGTGCAGCTTTCCCGGGCCTGTTCACCGACACCCGATCCCCCGGTGGAGGGCGAGCGCTGCCCTTGGCGGCTGCTTACCGGGAGCTCGCCCGCGCCTTTCCCGGTGCCTCCGCCGCGTCGGTGTCCTGGCCCATGCCCGCTGTGGGTCAACTGCGTGGTAGTGCCGCCGACGTCTTCGTGAACGCTTCCGCCGACCCGGCCACCATCCTGTCCGACGGCGTGCGGACGTTGCGCCCATGGCAGGTTGTCGCCGTACCGCACCGGTGAGAGCAGGCAACCCTGTCCGAGCCGGCCGTAAGCGGCGATCACGGTCCGCCAGGCCGGGCTGGGCAAGTGGGGCGCAACGGATGAACTGTTGCGAATGCATACGTCCTCGCGTACGTTTTACGATGTTACCTGAAATCTGGAGCCGGGGGGAGCGTTGATCCGCTGGGGGACCTGGTCGCTTGACCACAGCGGGGAGCAAAGGCGAAGCCGGCCCCGGTCACCGTGGTGGTACGTGGCTAGAGGCGTTCCCGTGGAGCTCGTGCCTGCGTTTGCTAGACACCGGTGGACAAGCACGAAGCCGATGGTCAGCGTCATCATCCCGACGCTGAACGAGGCGCGGAACCTGCGGCATGTGTTCGACGGCCGTCCGGACTTGGTCAGCGAAGTCGTCGTTGTCGACGGACATTCCATCGATGACACCGTTGACGTTGCTCGGCAGCCGCGCCCGGACGGGAAAGCCGTGATGGAGAACCGGCGAGGCAAGGGAAACGCGCTGGCCTGCGGGGTGATGAAATGCACTGGCGACATTGTTGTGTTGATGGATGCCGACGGCTCCACCTTCGCCAAGGGCTCATGCCCCGCTCCGGGTGGCGCATCATTGGACATCACCCGTTTTCGCCGACTCGGCAACAAAGGTCTGGGTACGCTTGTTAACCTGTTGTGCCGGACGCGGAACACGGACCCCTGTTGTGGCTTCAATGCCTTCTGGCGCGAACACGCCGACGCTCTGAGGCTCACTGTGGCAGACAGCACCGACGGGCGGCTTTGGGGCGACGGGTTCGAGATCAAGACATTGATCACCGTCCGGGCCGCGCGCGGGTACCTCCGCATTGTCGAGGTGGCCAGCATTGAGCACCCACGCGTGCACGGTGTCAGCAACCTGAACGCATCTACCGACGGCCTGCGGGTCCTTGGCACCATTCTGATGGAATGTCGCCAAAGCAGAAAGTCGGTGGTGTCACGTCGGGATGACGTTCAGCTAGATCAGCGAATGGAGGGCGTGGCCTAGTGTCGTCGCCGGCATTCCAGGCGGAGACGCACGTCACCGATGTCGTAACCAGGCAGCGCGAGCCCGGCGGTACGCGCGAAAGCCACGGGTCCGCAGCCGTTCACCGCGCCACGCCACGGGGGCACCGCGGCCACGGAGCAACTCCTCCACCTGCTCATCCGTGGTGTCCGCCGTGATGGTGACGCGAGCGACGGCGAAGGCGTCGTCACGGTGATGAGACAGCGCGTTCTTGACCGCCGCCGCGGAACTGAAACCGGCGTCAATGACCTGCTGGCGTACCCGGGCGGTGTGGTAACCGTGCGGGTAGGCGAAGCTGCGACACGGCCGATCGGCACCCACCTCACAGGCTCGCTTTGACTCTTGTACCTCTCGCCACACGGCATCGAGCGGAAGCAGGTCCAGCTGCGGATGGGTGACACTGTGCGCGCCGATCTCCACCCAATGCGGCAAAGCTGCCAACCCGGGCCAGGTGGCCATGCCCGTGTCCCCCCGAGCTCCGGTCGTCACATACATGGTCGCGCTTCGCACGCCGAGTTCGGCCATGGTCGCGATCGCATCCGGCCAGCTGGCGTAACCGTCGTCGAAGGTGACCAGCACAGGTGGCTTCTCGTCAGCGGCCGTGGCGGGATCGCCGACGAGCTGGCCGGCGTACGCCGTCATCGTCGTCGGGGTGCGGTCACTGCGGGCCACGAGGGCCATGTGGCGCGAGAAGGCCGCCGTCCCGACCGTCCACGGCTCCTGCCCGGGCAGCGGCGTGTCGTTGATGTCATGGTAAAGCAGCACGGGCACGGGACGAGCGAGGCCATCCGGGCAGGCCGGTTCAGGGAACATCTGAGAACGGTAGACAGAAGCAATCGGAACCGGCTACCCGTCCCGCCCGGTAGACTGGCCGTGAACCGGCGTCGGCAGTGGTGCATTCGAAACGCGATCAGTATGAGGAGCCGGTGGCGAGTGTCCAGCCAGACGCCCTCGCTGACCGTGGTGTTGTGCACCTACAGCCAGCAGCGGTGGGCGGACCTACAAGCGGCGGTGGGCAGTGCACTTGCGGCAGTCCATGCCGGTTCTCGAAGCGATCGTGGTCGTGGACCACAACGCTACATTGAGCGAGCAGGCCCAACGCTCGCTGCCTGCGGCACGTATCGTCGGCGGCGCCGGGCCACCTGGCCTGTCGGGCGCCCGGAACACCGGCCTCGCGCCGCTCGCGGCGATGTCGTGGCCTTCCTGGACGACGACGCCGTGGCTGATGTCGACTGGGCGAAGCGTCTGTTGGACTGCTATCACAAGCCGGAGGTTATCGGCGCCGGCTGCGCCGTCATTCCCGCCTGGCGAACTCCGGGGCAGGCATGGTTCCCCGGATGAGTTCCCACTGGGTGGTCGGCTGTCCCCATCGTGGGCTGCCACAGTCACGGGCGGCGGCCCGCATGCCATCGGCGCGAACATGAGCTTCCGCCGAGATGCCCTGCGGCGCTCCGGCGGATTCGACCCATCGGTGGGTCGACAAGGTGCCAACGCGGCCGGCTGCGAGGAGACGGAGCTGTCGATCCGTGTCCGGGAACAGTTTCCTGGCAGCACAGTGCTGCTCGAACCGAGGGCTCAGGTCCGGCACACGGTGACGGTACAGCGGGCATCGCGCCGCTACTTCCGGGCTCGGTGCCTCGCGGAGGGCCGTTCCAAGGCGGTGGTCAGCGCGTCTGCCGGTGCCGATGCTGCCCTCGCTAGCGAACGAACGTATACCGCCCGGACCCTGCCGTCGGGGGTGCTGCGGGGACTCAGGGAAGCGGTACGCGGAGACCTGTTCCGGAGGGTCTCGGGCGGCCGCAATCGTTGAGGGGCTGGTTCTCACGTCTGGGGCGTATGTGCTCGGCCGGGTCCGATCTGGCGTGGTCGTCCGACGCCACCGCTTCCAACTCGCACGCATCCGTATCCGTGGCTAGAGGCGACCGCACGTCGCGGTCAGGTCCGGTAGACGACAACGACGACCTCAGCGGACTGACCACTGGCCTTCCGGGTACGGGAGCACCCTCCTTTCCCGCCCGACCGTGACTCAGTCTCTTGGTGCCTCTCAGGCATCCACGGATGACGATGGTGGTGCGTCGCCGTCTCCGGTCGCCGGTGCGGTGTCGGCTCCGCGTCCACTTCGCGATGCAGCACGGCGGCTGCCGCAGCACAGCACTCTAATGCTCGCCGCCGCCGTCCTGGCTGTGGCCGTGCCCGCCGTAACCGCCCTCGATCTTCGCTTTCCGGGGCGTTCCGTGCTGGCGCTGGCATTCCTGCTGACCATACCCGGCGTGCCGCTGGTAGCACTTCTTCGCCTGCCCGACGTGACGCTGCGTCTGTCCTTGGCGGTCGCTGGGAGCATGGCAGCGAGTCTGGTGCTGTCGACGGCCAGCCTGGTGGCCGGCTGGTGGCACCCATTAGCGGCGACGTGTCTGCTCTCGGTCGTCGGGCTGAGCGCTCTGCCGTTTGCGGCCCGACTACGGCGAATGGGGCCGCACTCCCAGACGGGATGGCAGCCAAGAAGAGAGCAGGTCGAGGCGCGACTGCGCCGAACTCTTGCCGCCGCGCAGGAAAGGAAGCTTGCGCTGGTGGCGCTGCTCGACGCCACGTTGCTGTGGTTCGCCGCAACCCGGACCGTAGATCTTGATGCAGCCGGCCCTCGCGGCGTCATCGCGGTGGTCGGGTGGCCGTATTTGCTCGGGCTGGCTCTGGTCGCCCTAGTAGCCGGGCGCGCCTTGCTGAGCGACCGTCCTGACCACGTGACCTTGGCGCTGGCGACGTTCGTCCTTACGGTCGTCCTCTACGCATTCGTCAATGTCGCCGACGGGTCCGCAAGTGTGCCGACAGGATGGCTGCACGTCGGGTTCGCCCGCTACATCAGCGACCATGGCGCAGTTCCCGCGGCCTTCGATGCCCGGTTCAGCTGGCCTGGGTTCTTCGCCGCGCTGGCGCAGCTCGTTACCAACGCGGGCACGGCGGACGCCCGTCCCTTCCTCGCCCTGGCACCGACCGGGTACAACTTGCTTGCGCTGCCGCCGCTGTTCGTGATTGCCCGCTGCGTCACCCGGAGCGACCGGCTCGCCTGGCTTTCCCTCTGGCTCTACTTGTGCTTCAACTGGTACCAGCAGGACTACTTGGCGCCGCAAGCCACGGCGTACCTCCTCTATCTCGTTGTCATCGCCACTCTGATCTGGCTAGGGACATCTTCTCCGCTCCCACAGGCGTTGGGCAGTCAGTGGACTCGTGCCAAGGCCACGGTACGTCGAGTCCCAGGTCGGCCACCCGGCGTACGTGCCCCGGCGATGCGCGCGGTACTGGCGCTGGTGCTGCTCCTTGCGGTGGGGCTGACAGTCAGTCATCAGCTGACACCGGTGACCCTCGTCCTTGCCATGATCGTGTTCACGCTGACCGGACACACACGCTTCCGACTACTGTGGCTCAGCCTGTTGTTGATTGCCGTCGGCTGGTTCAGCTACGGGGCGCAGGACTACTGGGCCGGGCACCTCAGCAACATTTCCGGCGACTTCGGAAAGCTGGGCAGCACGGTCAACAGCTCGTTGGGCGACCGGCTGGTTGGGAATCCGACCTATCACCAGGGGCAGCTGGTCAGGGTCGCGTGGTCTGCCGGACTGGTGACGGCAGCCGCGGGCGGGTTGTGGCTGCTTCGGCATCACCGAGACGTGCTGTTGTTCGCCGGCCTGGCCGGAGCGCCGTTCTGCCTCGTTCTGCTGCAGAGCTACGGCGGAGAAGTGCTGCTTCGCTGCTTCGTCTTCGGGTTGCCCGTGCTCGCTCCGCTGGCTGCAATCGCGGTCGCCTCGGTGCTCAGTCGGTTGAGGCTGGTTCGCCCAGCAGCGCTTGCGGCGCTGCTCGCCACAGCCGCTCTCGCCCTCACCTTCACCCGTGGTCTGAACACTTCGTTCGAACGTGCCCCAAAGCAGGAGGTCGCAGCGTCGCAATTCTTGTTCACCCTGATGCCGCGAGGGAGCACCATCGGCCTGCTGGGCGGAGCCGGCTTCTTGGGCTTCGCGCGCACTACGGACTACTCAACTGTGGATCTGACCACGGGTCGCTGCCTTGCCTCATCGGTGGCATGCGCGCGCGAGCTCAGACCGCAGTTCATTCTCGCCACCCGCACCCAGGACCGGTTGGGTCAGCTGCAGTCTTCCCAGCCGGCACAGTGGACGGAAAGCGTCGTCGGTGACCTCGTCAGCCAGGGCCTCTACCAGCGCGTCTACCGGACCACAGACGCGCAGGTACTCGTGCTCCGCAGTGCGGGACACTGAGCAGTGCGCGGCACGTTGGGGCACTGGTTGGGTGTGGTCGTATTCGTCGCAGCGCTGGCGTTCACCTGCACGCTCGACGTGCTTGCGGACCGCCGGTCTGACTCCTGGGGCGGACCCGTCAGCACTTCGCGGATCCAGCGGAATACCTATGCGGCCGCAGTGAGCCTGGTGCTGATCGCGATAATCATTACCGTTCGGCGCCTGGCGGCAGGCACCTGATGGGTCAGTTCGAGGCTGTCACCGCCATGTGCCAGCGACGAGCCGCTATGCATTGTCTCTGAAACGGAGAACACGCTTGGCCGAGCGGCGAGCCATGTCACTTGCTGCGCCAAGCGGTAGCCGCTCGAGTACGTACTGCTCGTACGCATACGTGCCCGCACCGAACGCACTCTTGAACTGGTCGAGTCCAGCGGACGCGCCAGAGTCACCCATGTGGTAGTACCGGCAACCAGCCGTGCAGGCTTCCTCGATCGCCAGTCGATGGAGAAGGTAATTAGCTCGGTGCGGACCTGCAAGGCTCTCGTCCATCGCGCCGCGCCAGTAGCTCGCGTTGCCCCCGTGGCGGAGGACGATGATCGCGGCGGCGGGTCTGTCGTCCAACCAGGCGACCCAAACCCGACAGCGGTCCCCGAGCTGCGCCGCTACGGTGGTGAACTTCTGCAACGGATCCCGGCGCTGCAAGCGCCACCGTGCCAGGGCTAGCGGCTCGTGTTGTCGCCGCGCCCAGCGAGCCACGGACTTGGACCTCAGCTGGTAGAACGCTCCCAGCAGCCGATCGGTGGAGCCCGCCTCTACCGTCAGCGGGGAGCGCTCGGCCCGGCGCACTGCCGTCCGCGTGCGGCTCCGAAAGCGGTCGTTCCAGGTGCGCTCGAAGCCCCCGTCGAGATCGAGTATGTGCGCTGTATACGGCTTGGTGAGCGCTGTTGTCGGTGCCGCTGCCTTCCACGTCGCGGCGGCTATCGGGTTGGGCTTCACCGACACCCTCATTCCGGCCCGGTCGGCGAGATCGGCGAAGACCTGTGCCACGTCACCGGACGTTATGTTGCCGGCGGCCCCGACCAGCCCGCCGTTCGACCAGCCGGCGGGCAGCGAAGCCTCGTCGGCGAGCGTGTCGGGCAGGTGGCGTCGACGAGCCATCGGCAACACCAAGTGTCGCCCGCTCGGTCCCCGGTACAGTCGGCTGGCGTCCGCGTACCGTCCGCTTGCACACACACAGTCCATCCAGACCGGCGTTTGGAAGATGGTTGCGTTCGGGTCGGCCGCCGCGAGGCTGTGCCAGACGTCTCGAGGCGCTGGGCGGTCGACACCTGCAGCGATAGTCATGGAGTCACGGCTTCGGCTAACGAAGGCCCGCACCTACGACGGGGGCAGCTCCGACCATCCGGTCCGCCCATGCTGGTTGTCGGGGCGACCGCCGCCCCACCCGCCTAGACAACGGCAAGCACGTTCCGAACGTTTCTTAACTCCCAAATAATCATGCCATGCTCCTGGTGGCCGAGCTGTTGGACGATGTTCGCAGCGACATGCCTGAGCCAACACAGCAAAATATAGGTGTCCATTCCCACCTGGTGCGTTGTTGCCCAGCTCCCGGTGCGCAGGACCGCCTCTTCCGCTGGCGTCCATCGCGGTTCTTCCAGCGCGGCTCGCACGACATCCCCGAACTCCTGACGCTGCGAGACCCGGCGCTCGTACAACAGGAGGTGAAGAATATCCTGCCAAGGAACCTCGGCCGACGATCCCTGGTCCCAGTCCACAATGCCTGTTATCGCACTGCCGTCAGTGGTGGCGAGAAGATTTCCGGACCAGTAGTCCCCGTGAACCACGCAGGTAGCCACCTCGCGGGTGGCCAGCCCGGCTCGCAGCCTCACGCTCAGCCGGTCCAAGGCCGCGTCGTAGCGCAGCGCCCTCGGCCGTCGGGCAGTCATGGCGCGAACAACGTTGACCGGATTGTCAACCCAACGTCCCAGCAGGACATCGTCTACGGTTCGGGACACGGCCGTTGCCCTGTGCAGCCGGGCGATGGAATCAGCCGCGGCCAGCAGCAGACGGTCCCGGTCCTGGTCCGACACCAAATCGGTACCAGCGACGCCCGGTAGTGCTCGCTCGACGATGAAGGGGCGCCCGCTGACATGTCCCTGAGCCACCGGTGCGGGGAGCAGCCGACACCAGTCACCGAGGGCGGGGTCGGCGAGCAAGCGACTTACCAGGGTCGTCTCGGACCGTGCCAGGGCCTCTCGCAAGCGTGAAAGTTTCACTACTATTTCCGGCGGTTGAGCCGCCGGTCCGACCATAAACAGAGCGGTGCCCGTCTCCGTCCATAGCTCACGCTGGACCACCCAGCCCCGTGCCGTCGAGTCTGGTGGCAGGCTGTCCAGGACGAGGGGGACTAGGGGTCTGGCGGCCGCGAGAGCGTGGCCAGTGCCGTGCGGTCGCCAAGCCGGCCGGGCGCGCGACCACCGGCGAGCGACCCCCTTGATGGAGAGTTCTGCTCGAGCCGCCGGTGACCCGGAGGTCACCGGACCGCGCGGGCTGCGACGCCCACCGTACCGAGGGTGTCACTACGGCCAGTCGGGCGCCGGGAGGAAGCGCGGCTGCACGCATACGCCACCGGGCCTTCCACCAGACCGAGTAGCTCATACCAGGTTGCTGCCGCCGGGTACCCTGGCCGCTTGCGGCTGTTCTTCGCGGACCTCGGGTTCAGCGCGAATGCAACACCGGCCGGCAACCGGCGGAGGAGCTGTCGGCGGTGCGCACCGTTGACCAGCAACCGCTTGGCGACCAGGGCGCCCAGTCCCCTGCCGTAGCCACGCATGGTTCGCTTAAAGGCTGCGTAGTCGCGGTGGTGCGGATGCCAGACGATGGCGCTGGGCTCGTACCTGAGCAGCCCGCCGCCGAGCACGACGTCGAGGAAGACGTCAAGATCTTCGGCCCCGCACGTCGGTGTGCCGGGGCCGAGACGGACATCGAAAACGTCGGAGGAAGCGAAGGAGCTTCTGCGCAACGCCATGTTGCTGCCGCTGCCGTAGATACCAACCTGGTATGGGTACAAGCCAGGACGGGTGTGCTCCACCAGGTCGAACAGCTGGGACGAGTAGCCCTTGTTGAACCCCCCGTACTGCTCGCACCAAAGCTGCGCGGGCGTCTCCAGCTCTTGAGCCAGAATCAGCCCGGTCACGCAGTCGAGCGTCGGGTCACCAGCGAACGTTCGCCTCATGATCGCCACCCAATGAGCATCCACGGTGACGTCGTCATCGACCAGTGCTACGACATCTCCCTTGGCGGCTCGGAACCCCCGGTTGCGAGCGCGGGCAGCGCCCATCGTCGGTTCCGGCAGGTACCGAATCGATGCCACACCGGCGAATCGCTCCTGCAGCATCAGGGCCGATCGACCATCTGCAGGGTCGTTGTCCACGACGATGACCTCCAGCGGTGACGAGGTGTTCGCCAGCACGGAGTCCAAGCATCGGGCAAGCTCATGCGGGCGCCGGTACGTCGGCACGACTACGCTGAGGCTCACCGTGTCGATCCCGTTTGGAGTGTTCCAAGCAGAACAGGGCAGCTGGTACTCAGGCGAGCTCAGCTCGTCGAGTGAGTGAACTGCCGGCAGCGCTTCCCGCTGCAGATGTTCGTTCACGGTAGATGTCAAGTGGTCCGACAACACCGCAGCCAGACCTGCCGGTGACAGCACCTCTTCGCTCAACTGGACAATCACTGTGTCCAGTGGCTGCCCGTGCAGTCGGAACAGAATGGCAGCGGAGCCGTAGGTAAGACCCGCCTCTGACGGTCCATTAGTAATCGACGGTAGACGCTCGGTTAGTTCGATCTCGAGCACACGCACTGGCCGGAAATCGACACACTCACTACTCAATCTGGCTGTGCCGTACCGAATCATACAGCCCAAGTTAACAGGCTCGTTGCTCGTCGCGGCGGTTGGTGGCGAGCAGATCCCGCAGGCGGTCGGGTAGCAGGCGGGTCAGCCATCCCGCAGCCCTCGCGTCCCGGGCGTCCCTGCGCGGCCCTACGGGTGATCCAGGTCGAGGCGGTGCTGCGCGCGGCCGGCCGGCAGCGCAACCTGCACACCCGGGCCGAGGAGATCAGCGCGGCGCTGCGAACCGAGCAGCTCGCCGCGCTGCCCCTGGTCGCCGCGGCCTTCGGGGCGGCCGCGGCCGCACTGGGCGCGGTCACCGCCGAGCTCGTCCGCCAGACTGCGGGTGCCCAGCAACACATCGGCGGTGCCACCCCAGGGCGCCTTCCGCCGCTCGAACCAGTCCCACTGCATCTCCGCACCGGCCGGATGGTCTATCTCGATCGTCGGCCGGCCCGACACCCCCGCGCACGGCTCACAGTGCGGCCGCAACCCGGCCCGGCGCAGCTGCCGCGCGAAGCTGACATAGCTCGCGCCGTAGCCCAGTGGCACCACCTCGTCGAACAACGCCGACGCCCACAGGTACGGCGCGAACGCGGCCAACGGCGTAGGCCTCGTTCGGGGACAGTGTCCGGGCCGGGGCGTGCGGGTCGTGCAGCCCGTCATGCGGGCGCGACTGCCAGCCAGCGACGATCCACTCGTCCAGAAGGTCCTGGAGTTGCAGCAGGCTCCAGGCAGCTTCGTGCTCGACGCGGCGGCCGCGGCGGGTGACGTCACGACC
>DASVHT010000247.1:0-2692 GCA_036382455.1 Dermatophilaceae bacterium | reverse complement strand
GCGCCGATCGTGAGTATGGCGACGCCGACGTCCCGGGCGCCGATCCTGACTTGGTCTACGACGGTCGGCTAGTCAAGCGTCCTCCGGGCGCCAGCGAAGAGACCCAGGAGATCTACCGCCTGCTGCACGAGCACCCGGACGGCATGGCGGTCGAGGAGATCCACGACGGGCTGCGTGACGGGTGGATGGCGACCGACGTCTACCGGGCGTATGCGCAGACCCGGGAGGCGGCTCGGGCCAGGGACCGTGAGTCAGACGTCGACAAGTTGGGGGATGCGCGACGTCGAACTCAGAAGCCCCGTGACCGCCTGGAGTACGGCACGCCAGCCTTCAAGGAAGCAGCGCAGCGGTGGGCGATCACTAGGTCGCTCCTAGGCATGAAGCGGTGCGGCACAGCGCGCCGAGTTGGCGCCGGCCCCGAGGCCCGCTGGTTTGCCGGGCGTCCGCCAAGGGTGCCCGGCTCAAGACGAAGTCTCATCCCGTTCAACCCGGTCAAGTCTCGGGAGGTGCTGACCACCACCACCCGCGAGCACGTCGACCGGGAACTCGTGAAGGCCGACCTGTTGGCCGTGCTGAACGACAAGCGGGTGAAGGGCAAGACCCGCGACCTAGTCCAGTCGGCGTACAACCGGCTGTGCGGCCGCTCCTAGGCCCGGCCGCTTCCCGGCCGGTTCTGCCGTTAAGGGGTATGACCAGGCCACTTACCGGCCTACGGCCTGTTTCTCCCGTATCCCGCTCATACCCGAGTCTGTACTTATATCGATCAAGCGCACTCGAGAGGGAACGACATGACAGCGACCTTCACCTTCGACGTCTTCTCCAGCCTCGACGGCTACGGCTCCTACGGCCCACCGGGCGACTGGGGCGGTTACTGGGGCAAGCAGGGCCCCGAGTTGCTCGAACACCGCCTCGCCTTGTTCGGCAACGACCAGCGAATGGTCTTCGGCGCCACCACGTTCCGGCAGTTCGTGCAGATGCTGGCCACGAGCGGCGAGGAGTCCGAGGTGCGTGACCCCTGGGTCACCCGGATGAGAAACATGCCGGCAACGGTGGTGTCGTCGACGCTGGCAGGCCCCCTCGACTGGCCGGACGCGACCGTTGTCAGAGGTGACGCCGTCGGCGTCGTCGGCCGGCTCAAGGAGGAGTCCGAGGTGCCGTTGCGCTCGCACGGCAGCCTGTCGCTGAACTGGGCGCTGATGGCCGCAGGCCTGGTCGACCGCGTGCAGGTGACGATCTTCCCCGTCATCACCGGTCAGACCGGGGTGAACCCGATCTTCGGGGGTGCGGCCGACTTCGACTTGGAACTAGTCGAGCACCGTACGCTCGACGGTCACACCCAGGAACTCATCTACCGACCTACCCTCCATTGACCGAAGCCGTCTCACAACCGTCTGAGCCACGAGATATGCGACGTTGATAGTGGACACGAGTTGTGAACGCTAGAAGAGGCCCGTGACCAGGCGATATGGACCCATCTCATAAACGATCGTCTGTGGACGCGGCCCCGGCCAGGAAATCGCGTGTGGCGAAGGCTTCAGCCAAGTACCCGGAAGGAGCATGCTGTGGCCATGCAGCGCGCGCGGGTGGACGGGGCCGAACTCGAGTACCAGGCCGACGGGACCGGGGAGCCCGTCGTCCTGATCCACGGCGGAGTCTTGGCGGACGGCCTGAGTCCGCTCGCGAGCCAGCCGGCGCTGGCCGAGCACCACCGCATCGTCAGTTACCACCGAGTCGGGTACGCCGAGTCGAGCAAGGCAGAGGGCGATGTCGAAATCGCCGATCAGGCGGTGCACTGCCGAGCCCTGCTTGATCACCTCGGGGTGGAGCGAGTTCACGTAGTGGGGCACTCCTCCGGCGCGATGATCGCCCTGCAGCTCGCGCATGATGCTCCGCATCGCGTCGCGACACTCGCTCTGCTCGAACTACCGGACTTCCAGCAGCCCGGTATCGCCGACTTCGCCGAGACCAGGCTGGTTCCAGCGTTCCAGCGTTACGGCGGCGGCGACAAGGCCGGTGCCGTTGATGCCTTCATGCGAGGCGTCTGCGGACCTAACTCCTGGGAGGCGGCCAAGCGCGCCTTGCCAGAGGGGGCCCTCGATCAGGCGACGGCGGACGCCGACACGTTCTTCGGAGTGGAAGTGCCGTCCACCCAGCGTTGGCGGCTTGAGGAGGCAGCGTCCGGGGTCGTTGCGCCCGTACTGGTGGTCATGGGCGCGCTGAGCCCCAAGGTCCACCGCGTGTACACCGAGGCACACGACGCCATGCTGAACCGGTTCCCCCAAGCGGAACCCTTCCTGCTCCCGGAGGCCACGCACATGCTTGCGCAGGACAACCCGGCTGACCTCGCTGCTGCCCTGGCCAACTTCATCGGTCGCCACCCGCTGAAAGGGCAGTCGTAGAGCCGCTGTTATCCAAAGATAAGAGCTGGTGCCTCCTTAGCCTTAGCCAGCAGCCCAGGGATCTGCTTCCGAGAACGATCGCGTCGCCGCAGCCCGGAAGGCCGAGGCCGACGTCGGAACCGGCCCGGGCCGAGGACCGAGCCACATAGCGCTGCAGAACCGCGCCATTTACCGATGAAGGTCACAGGCGCACCCCTTGAACGAGTTATAGATAAAGGACGTTATCTTTCTTGCGACGTCTCGCCCTCCGCTACGGCAACGTGCCATTCGGCCCGTGCGAGCAGCTCGTCGAA
>DASVHT010000246.1:0-2244 GCA_036382455.1 Dermatophilaceae bacterium | reverse complement strand
GAGGTGACGCGCGTCGCTCACGCGCTGCGGGCCTGTGGCGTCGGCCCTGGTGACCGGGTGGCATACCTGCTGCCCAACATCCCCGAGATGCTCGTCGCTCACTTCGCCGTGCCCCTCGCCGGGGGCGTCCTGGTCGCTGTCAACACGAGGTTGGCGCCACCAGAGGTCCACTACATCCTTGCCCACTCCGGCGCCACCGTTCTGGTTGTCGACGCTGCACTGCACCGCCTGGTCAAGTCGTCGCTGGCGGATCTGCCCGAGCTGCGGCACGTGGTAACGGTCGTGGACCCCGCAGGTGGAGCGCAGCCGCTGCCGGAGGTGCAGGGGATCGACTACGCCGAGCTGTGCGCCATGGGCAGCGACGACCCACTGCCGTGGGCGGTGGAGGACGAACGGTCAACGATCTCGATCAACTACACCTCGGGCACGACGGGCCGCCCGAAGGGCGTCATGTACCACCACCGCGGCGCCTATCTGAACTCCCTGGCTGAGATCATCCACTCCCGGCACGGAGCGCGGACCCGCTACCTGTGGACGCTGCCCATGTTCCACTGCAACGGCTGGTGCACCGCCTGGGCGGTCACGGCCATCGGCGGAACCCATGTCTGCCTGCGAGCCGTGGACGTGGACGTGATCTGGGACCTGCTGGACAAGGAGGGCATCACGCACCTGAACGGCTCGCCGACCGTGCTGGTCTCCATCGCCAACTCGCCGCGGGTGCACACCCTTGAGCAGGAGGTCGTGGTCACCACGGCCGGAGCTCCCCCCAGCCCGACGGTGATCGCGACGATGGACTCGATCGGCGCCACCGTCGTGCACGTGTATGGACTGACCGAAACCTATGGGCCGTATACGATCTGCGAGCCCCAGGACGGCTGGGATGCCCTCGATGTGGCAGCGCGCAGCAAGCTTCTCTCCCGCCAGGGTGTTGGCATGATCGTGACCGACGGCGTCCGTGTGGTCGACGAGGAGATGCATGACGTCCCCCGTGACGGGGAGACGCTCGGTGAGGTCGTGATGCGCGGCAACAACGTCATGAAGGGATACTTTGCCGACCCCGACGCCACGGCGGATGCCTTCCGCGGTGGCTGGTTCCACTCCGGCGACCTCGGGGTCTGGCACCCCGACGGCTACCTCGAGCTGCGGGACCGGGCCAAGGACATCATCATCTCCGGTGGCGAGAACATCTCGACGATCGAGGTCGAGGCGGCCATCGACTCCTACCCCGGCGTTCTGGAGGTCGCGGTCGTCAGCCATCCGGACGCGAAGTGGGGTGAGCGGCCGAAAGCGTTTGTGGTGCTCAAGCCAGGTGAGGCTCCGACCGCCGAGCAGATCATCGCGCATGTCCGGACGCAGATCGCCCACTACAAGGCGCCCGACCGGGTCGAGTTCGTGGAGTCGCTGCCTAAGACCGCGACCGGCAAGATCCGCAAGGTGGAGCTTCGCGATGCCGAGTGGGCAGGTCACGACACCAGGGTGCAGGGCTGAGCGCCCGCCTCAGGATTGAGGCAGCGCGCCCGGCTCAGTCTTGAGGCAGCGCGCCCGGCTCAGTCTTGAGGCAGAGATTCCCCGTGGGTTGCGTCTGCCTTGACGCCTTCTGCTTTGACGGCTTCGGGGTCGAGGCCGCGTACCACCTCGATCACTGCGCGCAGCCCTGAGGCGGAGAGAGCGCCCACCTCCTCAAAAACGAGCGTGCCGTCGCGGAAGGCCATCAATGTGGGTATCGATGCGATGTCGGACGACTCCGCGAGATGCGGCTCGGCCTGCGTGTTCACCTTTCCGAAGACGATGTCCGGGTTGGCGACGGCAGCCGCTTCGAAGACGGGATCGAACGCAAGACATGGGCCACACCAGGGCGCCCAGAAGTCGACAAGGACGATGCCGCTCCGGGCGATGGTCCGCTCAAAGGTGGCTTCGCTCAGGTCAACGGGGATCATCGGGCTTCTTCCGTCTTTTCTGGTCTGGTCACGGGGGAGGACGGCGGGTCCGGCCGCTCGATTGCCTCTTCGCGCAGGCTTCGGTGAGTTGCGCGAGCCGAGGCGAGCTCGGTGTCGGTTGCATCCTCCAGGGCGATCAGCGTCTTGTCAGCATGGGGGAGCGCGTTGAGGATCTCGTCCAGCTTGCGCTGGGTCGTTACCTGCTCGCGCGCCTGGGTGTGTTGAATGACAAAGACCATGGCCACCGTCAACGCTCCGACGAGGGTCTGAAAGACCAGCTCCAGCCTGGACGGAAAGCCGACCAAGG
>DASVHT010000245.1:0-8422 GCA_036382455.1 Dermatophilaceae bacterium | reverse complement strand
CTCGCTGGCCGCTCGCGCCAGCACACGCTCCAGCGTCCAGCGGGCCCTTGACGGACTCGACCGGGGGCATCTGGAGGTCCTCGAGGCACTCGTCGTCAGCGGTGACCCGGTCGACCTTGAGCTGACCACAACACTGCTCGGTCAGCCGGCGATGTCCCTGGATGGGTTCGTCCAGGACCTGTGGGATCGGGCACTTCTCTGGCGCGGCGGCGACGGCCAGCACGTCGTGAGGGCGGCGGCCGAGGTGCTCGGCCCCTATCCGGCCGGCCTCGGACCGACCATCGCCGAGCTGCGCGGCTCAACCCCCGCGTCGTACGCCTCCCCCGAGGCGCTCGATGCCGTCATCGCCACGGCACCCGCGAACGCTCGAAACATCCTGGACAAGCTGACGTGGGGGCCGCCCATCGGCACGTTGTCGCCCGGTGGTCCGCTGGCTGACGTCGGTACGTGGCTGCTGTCCCATCAGCTGATCTGCGCCCTGTCCGCCGACCACGTGGTCCTGCCGCGCGAGGTTGCGCTGCGACTGCGCGGGGACCGGCTTCACCGTCAGATGGCGCTGACCGCCCCCGACCTGAGGGTCGTCGCCCACGAACAGTCCTCGGTGGATGCCGCGGCCGGGGGACAGGCCTCGGAGATGCTCGGGCTCGTGGACGAGATCGCAGCGGACTGGGGGCCTCGTCCCCCTCGAGTTCTGCGGGCCGGCGGCCTCTCTGTGCGCGATCTCAAACACCTGTCCGTGATCCTCGACGTTGATGCGGCACATGCCGCATTCGTTGTCGAGATTGCTTATGCCGCAGACCTGTTGGCCGACGATGCCTCGCTGGAGCCCGTGTGGGCACCAACTCCGGGGTACGACGAGTGGCAGCAGAGACCATCCGCGCGCCGTTGGGTGCGGCTCAGCCGAGCCTGGCTGGCCTCCGGTCGCGCTCCGCACCTGGTGGGCGCGGCTACCACCGGTGGAGGGAGCGCCATCAACGCCCTCAGCGCGGATGTCGTGTATCCGCCGGCACGTCAGCTGCGGAGCGACGTCCTGAGGGAGCTGGCTGCCCTGCCCGAAGGCCAGGCACCCGATCTGAGCGGCCTCAGCGATCGCCTCCGCTGGCGCAGACCGATGCGCCGGGCCGAGATCATCGAGGCCGTTACGGCCGCAGTTCTTCGCGAAGCCGAGTGGCTCGGGGTCACGGGGCGCGGCGCGCTCAGCAGCGCCGGGCGCCTGCTCTTCGACCCCGGCGCGGATCCGTCTGCTGCGGAAGAGTCCATCAGCACCCACTTGCCGTCACCCGTCGAGCACGTCCTGCTGCAAGGGGATCTCACCGCTGTCGCGCCGGGTCGCCTCGAAGGGAGCATCGCGCAGTTCATGCGCCTGGTCTCCGACGTTGAGTCACGTGGCGGCGCAACGGTTTACCGTTTCTCCCCGGAGAGTGTCCGTCGGGCCCTGGACGCTGGATGGTCGTCTGCCCAGGTTCTCACCGCGCTGCGGGATGCAAGCCGCACGCCGGTTCCGCAGCCTCTGGAGTACCTCGTGGGCGATGTCGGACGCCGCCACGGACAGACACGGGTGGGCTCGGTCTCGGCATACATCCGCAGCGACAACTCCGCGGTGCTGGACACCATGCTGGCCGACCGTTCCTTGGCGGCGCTACAGCTCAAACGCCTTGCGCCGACGGTCGTCGTATCGGCAGCACACACAACAGTTGTCCTGGAGATGTTGCGCGAGAACGGTTTTGCACCGGTCGCCGAGAAGACGGACGGTGGGGTCATCATCCCCCGCGTCTCGCGGCACCGAACCCCCGCCCGGCGCCAGCCGGCCGCGCCGACACTCGCAGCCGTCGTTGATGACGAGGTGACCGAGACTCTCGTCGCCGCACTTCGCGCAGGAGAGGAGTCGGCGGCATACGAACGCGCGCGCGAGCAGTCCCAGCCCGGACCCCGGCTGCCATCCACGGAGCCAGCAGTGGCGCTTGCCCTCCTTCGCGAGGCGTCTGCCGACGGCCTCGGACTCTGGATCGGCTACGCCGATGGCGATGGTCGCGTATCGCGAATTCTGTTCTACCCCAAGCGAATCGAGGGTGGACGCGCATACGGCTCGGTCGAAGGGTCCAATGTCGAACGCGCATTCTCGATCCACCGGATCACCGGCGCAGCGCTCGGCTGAACTGTCAACGCCTGATGCCTACTGATCTTGCAACAGCTCTCCCACAACGGCTTTCGCGCCCGCCTTCTGCAACCGCATGACCACCCGTTCGGCACTGGCCTCGCTGACTCCCGACACCACGACAACGGGGAAATCCGCAGCGAGGTCTCTCGCCGACATGAGGTCGAGCCCGGTCGCCTCCGAGATGATGGCGATGACCAGGATCGGTCTGCCTCCGATCAGCTGAAGAACGACGTGATAGTTCCCCGGCTCGGTGAGCTCGGCAGAGGCTCGGCCCGGCTTGCGGAGGGCGGCCTCAGCGCGACGCAGCAACCAGCCCTTCAACCCTTTGGGTATCGAAGCATCCGTCGCCGTCGGCTCGTTCGACATCGGGCCGTTCGACGTCGGGCCGTTCGACGTCAGCTCGTTCGGCGTGTCCTCAGCCATCGCTGCCCGCGAGCGCCTTGACGGCCCGCGACGGCGACGGCCGGCCCAGGTGCCCGGCCATCCAGACACTGGTCTGCACCAGCGCGCCAAGGTCCACTCCGGTATCGATCCCCAGGCCGTCGAGAGCCCAGACAAGGTCCTCGGTCGCCAGGTTGCCGGTCGCGCTCTTCGCGTAGGGGCAGCCCCCCAGCCCACCGGTTGAGGCATCGACGACAGTCACTCCGTGCGCGAGGGCTGCCAGGGTGTTTGCGAGCGCCTGTCCATAGGTGTCGTGGAAGTGCACTCCTATGCGATCGGCGCCAATTCCTTTGGCGCCCAACGCATCCAGCAGTCGGTGAACGTGTCCGGTGGTGCCGGTGCCGATGGTGTCTCCCAGGCTGAGCTGGTCACAGCCCATGTCCATCATCCGGGATGCGACGTCCACGACCTGGTCAATGGGGACCTCACCCTCCCAGGGGTCGCCGAAGCACATCGAGACGTATGCACGGACCCACAGATCCTCGGCGCGGGCCCGTTCGACAACGGGCGCGAACATCGCGATGGACTCAGCAACGCTGCGGTTGAGGTTCTTGCGGGCGAAGGTCTCCGTTGCGCTGCCGAAGATCGCGATGGCCTCGACACCCTGTGCCAGTGCCCCGTCCAGACCCCGCTCGTTGGGCACCAGCACTGGTCTGTTGCGACCACGGCCGACCTCACCAAGCAGAGCGAGAAGCGCAGCGGAGTCGGCGAGCTGGGGGACCCACGCGGGTGGCACGAACGATGTCGTCTCGATGGTGTCGAGCCCGGCGGCCACCAGGCGTCGGATGAACTCGGCCTTGACCTCCACCGGGACCACTGCCTTCTCGTTCTGCAGTCCGTCGCGAGGTCCAACTTCGTAGATGGTCACGCGTCCGGGCATACCTGGCTGGGCTTCTCGCTGCGGTCCTCGCATTGGCTCTCCTCCTGCTCGCGGCACCCATCGTCTCAGCACGTGCCCTGGCTTCATGATCGGCTCGGGCCCGCAAGCACCGGCATGTTGATACCTTGTCACCCATGACCCGAGAACGGGTCGGACGATACGGGGAGAGAGAGCATGAGCGAGCCGACCAGCGGCGGCAACCAGGTGTCAGATACCGACGGGCAACCTGAGTCCAACCAGGGCGTGGGCGAAAGCGAGCAGCCCGCCTCGGGATCTGTCTTCAGCGACCCGACTGCACCCGTCTGGGCCGACCCCACTGCGCCCCTGCCTGCTTCGACCGCACCCGAAGGACCATCCGTCTCGCCCCAGGACTCGCCCTCGACACCACCGGTCACGGCCCCCCCTGTCCCCCCGGGCGCGCCATACCCCCCGTTTGGTCAGCAACCAGCCGCAGATCCTCAGCCGCCTCCCCCGCCCGCACCACCCATGACCAACCCCTACGCCCAGCAGCCTCCGACCGACCCCTACGGCCAGTCGCAGTACGGCCAGCCGGCCGGTCAGTACGGTCAGCCGCAGTACGGCCAGCAGTACCCGGCATACGGCCAGTCGCCCTACGCGACCGGCGCAACGGCTCCGAGCAACACGTCAGCGATCATCCTGACCATCGTGTCCGCGGTGTCGGTGCTGAGCTCTGCCTTCCTCGTCGGCATCCCCAGTCTCGTCTTCGGCATCATGGCACTGACGTCCAACACCACCGACCCGATCGGCTCGCGCAAGAAGTCCAGGACCGGCTGGATCATCTTCGCTGTCAACGCCGGCGTCGTTGCCCTTCTGGTCATTCTCGCCGTGATCGGGCTTGTCATCCTGGGCACCAGTACCTCCAACGTCAACTCCGGCGCCTGAGCGACGACCTGGTTCGCGGGTGGGAACACGCCCACCCGCGAGGGCGTTGACGAACACACCATGTCGGACGGACCCCTGATCGTTCAGAGCGACAAGACGCTCCTGCTCGAGGTCGACCACCCCGATGCCGAGGCGGCGCGCCGGGCCATCGCGCCCTTTGCCGAGCTCGAGCGCGCGCCCGAGCACGTTCACACCTACCGGCTGACGCCACTGGGCCTGTGGAATGCCCGAGCCGCGGGGCACGACGCGGAGCAGGTCGTCAACGCCCTGATCACCTACAGCCGGTATGCCGTGCCACATGCCCTGCTCGTTGATGTCTCCGACACGATGGACCGTTACGGCCGCCTGACCCTGGAGAAGGATGGTGACCAGCTGATTCTGCGCAGCACCGACCGGCCGGTGCTCGAAGAAGTGCTGCGGCACAAGAGGATCCAGCCGCTTCTGGGCGAGCGGCTGGACGACTCCAGTGTTCTCGTGCACCCCTCGGAGCGCGGTCAGCTCAAGCAGCAGCTGCTCAAGATCGGCTGGCCGGCCGAGGATCTCGCCGGCTATGTCAACGGCGAGGCGCACCCGATCTCGCTGGTCCAGGACGGCTGGGCCCTGCGGCCTTATCAGCAGCAGGCGGTCGACGGCTTCTGGCACGGCGGCTCGGGCGTCGTGGTCCTGCCGTGTGGCGCGGGCAAGACCCTGGTCGGCACCGCCGCCATGGCTCAGGCGTGCGCCACGACGCTGATCCTGGTCACCAACACCGTCGCGGCCCGCCAGTGGCGCGACGAGCTGATCAACCGGACCAGTCTGACCGAGGACGAGATCGGTGAGTACTCCGGCGCCCGCAAGGAGATCCGTCCGGTCACCATCGCGACCTACCAGGTGCTGACGACCAGACGCAAAGGCGTCTACACCCACCTGGACCTGCTGGATGCCCGCGACTGGGGACTGATCATCTACGACGAGGTTCACCTGCTTCCTGCACCGATCTTCCGGATGACCGCCGATCTGCAGGCACGCCGCCGGCTGGGCCTGACGGCAACGCTGGTCCGCGAGGACGGGCGCGAGGCCGACGTCTTCAGCCTGATCGGGCCCAAGCGTTTCGATGCGCCCTGGAAGGACATCGAGGCCCAGGGCTACATCGCACCCGCCGACTGCGTCGAGGTGCGGGTCACCATGCCGGACGCCGAGCGGATGACCTACGCGATGGCTGAGCCCGAGGACCGCTATCGCCTGGCGTCGACGAGCGCCTCCAAGAACCGGATCATCGAGGCGCTGGTCGAGAAGCACGCTGGCGAGCCGACCCTCGTGATCGGCCAGTACCTCGACCAGCTCGACGTGCTGGCTGCCCGGCTGAACGCCGACCTGATCACCGGCGCGACGTCGGTGGTGGAGCGCCAGAAGCTCTTCCAGCAGTTCCGCACAGGCGAGGTCGGGCTCCTGGTGGTCAGCAAGGTCGCCAACTTCTCGATCGACCTGCCCGAGGCGAGCATCGCCATCCAGATTTCGGGGACTTTCGGCTCGCGTCAGGAGGAGGCACAGCGGCTCGGGCGCATCCTGCGACCCAAGGGTGACGGTCGCACGGCCCACTTCTACAGCGTCGTCTCACGCGACACCGTCGACGCAGACTTCGCCGCGCACCGCCAGCGCTTCCTCGCCGAGCAGGGCTACTCCTACCGGATCATCGACGCTGGCGACCTGCTGACCCCGCCCACCCGACCTGACCCCACCACCCCGGGCCTGACTCCACCACCCCGACCTGACTCCACTACCCGGCCTGACCCCATAACCCCGGTCTGACCCCAAAACCCGGGCCTTGCTCAGTTCAGGCCGGTTTCGAGGCGACAAATCGGCGCTCCGACCGGCCTCAACTGAGCAAAGTGGCCTGAAGTGAGCAAGGCAGGTCGCGCAGGACATTCACAGCAAACTCCCAGATACGGCATACAGACTTGTGCTCGTGACCACAACCGCGCCCGAGGCCCGCCTCCTCGTCGTCGAGGACGAACCCAACATCCGTGAGCTGCTCGCCACCTCCCTACGGTTTGCGGGGTTCGAAGTTCATGTCGCCGGCGACGGCGCGACGGCGCTCAGACAGGCAGCCGAGCACGAACCCGACCTGGTGGTTCTCGACGTCATGCTCCCGGACATGGACGGCTTCACCGTCACTCGCAAGCTGCGTGGCTCTGGACGGCTGCTGCCAATCGTCTTCGTCACGGCCCGGGACTCGCTGGAGGACAAGATCAAGGGGCTGACCGTCGGCGGCGACGACTACGTCACCAAGCCGTTCAGCCTCGAGGAGGTCATCGCCCGGATCCGAGCTGTGCTACGACGCACCCGGGGCGAGCAGGACGACCACGCGACCTTGCGTTTTCACGACCTCGAGCTCGACGAGGACACCCACGAGGTCCGACGCGGCCTGCGGCTCATCGAGGTCTCCCCCACCGAGTTCAAGCTGCTGCGCTACCTCATGCTCAACCCGAACCGGGTGCTGTCCAAGGCACAGATCCTCGACCACGTCTGGGACTATGACTTCCGCGGCCAGTCCGGCATCGTCGAGTCGTACATCTCCTACCTTCGGCGCAAGATCGACGTGGAGGAGCCTGCCCTCATCCAGACCAAACGCGGCGTCGGCTACGTCCTGCGTCTGCCACCAGAGCCTGCGTGAACGGGCCAGAGATGGCCAGCACCGACACCACGTCCCAGCCCTCCGGAGCGAGGTCCCGAGTTGGCTTCCGTCTCGGGGCGCTGCCGCTGAGACTGCGGCTCATCGCGCTGCTGGTGCTGTTGCTGCTGGTCGCCCTCACACTCACCAGCATCGCCACGAGCGCCATGATGCGCCGGCAGCTGATGGACAGCACGGATCGGGACCTTCGAGCTGCCGCTGTCCCCACCGCTTCCCAGGTTCTGACCCAGCTTCTCGGCCACAGGGGCGACGTCTTCCCCACCAACTACGCCGTGCGGTTCATGCCCACCGATGGCAGCACGGCTATCGAGGTCAACGCCACGGGCGAGCGGCTGCACCCCAACATCCCGACCCTGCCCCTGAACGACCCACGCGTGCAGAACGGGACGCTCTTCACCGTCCGCTCGACCAACGGTGAGATGCGCTGGCGGGTCATGCCGGGTCAGCTGCGGGATGGATCTGCAACCTTTGCCGTCGCCGTGCCGTTGCGTGGAGTCGATACGACAGTGCAGCGGATGTTGAACTTCGCGATCCTGATTGGCTTGGCCGTTATCGCCAGCTGCGCGATCGTCGGCTGGTACGGCGTACGTCGCGCCTTCCGGCCGCTCACGCAGATCGAGGACACCGCCGCCGGCATCGCGGCGGGCGATCTGACCCGGCGCATCCCTGAGGGGACAGCCAATGACGAGGTCGCGAGCCTGTCCCGTTCGCTGAACGCCATGCTGACGCAGATCGAGCAGTCCTTCGCCGTACGCGAGGCCTCCGAGGAACGAATGAGCCAGTTCGTGGCCGACGCCTCGCACGAGCTGCGAACCCCCCTGGCAGCGGTGAGAGGGTACGCCGAGCTGTTCCGCCAGGGCGCTGTCAGCAAGCCCGAGGACGTGGCAGGGGCGATGCGCCGCATCGAGGACGAGTCGATCCGGATGGGCGGACTGGTCGAGGACCTGCTCCTGCTCACCCGGCTTGACAGACGACGCCCGCTCGAACGCGGATCTGTCGACCTCACGGTGCTCGCCGCCGACGCAGTGCAGGACGCTCGCGCTCTCGACCCCACCCGTCATGTGCGCCTTCTCGGGCTCTCGGGCGACCTGGAGCCAACCACCATCGAGGGTGACGAGGCCAGCCTGCGTCAAGTTGTGACCAATCTCGTTGGTAACGCTGTGAATCACACGCCTCCCGGCACCGACATCGAGATCGCGGTCGGCAGCGTCGCTGGTCGTACCAAGCTCGAGGTTCGCGACCACGGCGAAGGTGTCGATCCCGTCAAGGCACGCAGGGTCTTCGAGCGGTTCTACCGCGGTGACCCGTCACGCGGCCGGGGCAACGGCGGTGGCAACGGTCTGGGCCTGGCCATCGTCGCCGCCATCGT
>DASVHT010000244.1:0-2494 GCA_036382455.1 Dermatophilaceae bacterium | reverse complement strand
CTGCAGCCTGTACGTCCTGTTTCCGTCGGCTCGCACCGCCATCGCCTTTTTCATGATGCTTTGGCCGACTTCCCGGACCGCGCCGAGCTGCTGGCTATGCTGGTCATAGACGGCGTATTCGGCGTTGACCTCGATGAGTTTGGCCTTCTGGTAGACGACCAGCACCGGTTCGGTGAAGAGCGTTCCGCCGCCGACCTGAGCACCGGCGGCGACACCGGCTCTGCGCACCTCTCGCTGGACTTTCTTGCTCGCCCGGTTGACGGTCGGCACCGGAGAACCGCCGACGGGGGGATCGATCTCCTGACGCCCACGCGAGGCGACATGCTGGGTCCATTGGCCGCCATCCCAATAGCGGAGTTCGTGGCGGCCAAAGGGGTCGGGATGCCAATTGGCCGGGGCCTGCTCAGTCATGTGCGGAGGCTAACAGCGTCCGGAAGGCAGATTGGGCTGTGACGGCCGGATTATTCGGCGACCGTGTCCGCTCGACGCCCGACCTCAGCCCGCGGTTCACCTCGCCTGCGGAGTCTCCTGCGTCCCCACCGAAAGCGCCGCGCCCGTGCGTCAGATCAGATGAGACCGGACAAGATCCGAGCACTACTGGCTGCCAGAAACGTCCGTTTGTGAGACGAGCTTTCAGCGATCGCAACGTCCGCTCGTCCGCGATCCGCGCGGGTGGACGACCTGCGTCCTTCTAGCCGCCTGACGGCCAGCTGGCCTGGCTTTCCGCACATGCTTGATGAGCGGGCGCTTTGTCTTGGCCGATTTCCGACGGTGCCCTACCAAGTTGCCGCTGATCTCGTTGAGCAAACACGAGCCCATATGAGTCTGCCCTCGTGGGCTTTGCAGTTCTACGCTGGCTGCCATGGCACCGGTCCGCCATGCTGGACTGAACCGCAACTGTTGGAGTGGAATGCATGGCCGCAGAAGACCTCAGTCCGCGTGTTGCGCCCCCACAGGACCGGGACGTTGTTGTCGCGATTCTTGTCAGCGCGTTCTACGACGATCCGACGTGGAGCTGGGCGTTTCCGGATCCGTCCTTGAGGGCTGAGCAGCACCGACGGTTGTGGGGGCTCTTCGTCGAGGGGGCCATGCGTTATCCGTGGGTGTGGCTGACCCCAGGTAACACCGCTACGTCGGTGTGGATCCCCCCGAACGGAACAGACCTATCGGAAGAGCAGGAAGCAGCATTGGAGCCGACCATCGTCGAGATGCTCGGCGCAGATGCTGCTCCGGTGATCGACGCATTCGAGCTGTTTGACCGGGCCCACCCCCGAGAAGTGCCGCACTTCTACCTAAGTCTGTTGGGCACGAGAGCCGAGCACCGGGGACGAGGATATGGGCTCGGCCTGTTGGCGAGGAACCTGCGCCGGATCGACGAGGCCGGGATGCCGGCATACTTGGAGGCCAGTAAGCCGGCGAACGTCGCACTGTACGAACGACACGGGTTCGAGGTGCGTGGTTCGTTCAAACTGCCCGGAGACGGGCCCGAGGTTTTCACGATGTGGCGAGACGCTGCGTCCCTCGGATGAGCCAGTCACGCCCGGCATACTGACCATTGCGGATGGCACGCCTTGGCGCACCTCTGGCGTAATCGACTGGATCTGCCGCGATCCGAGCGGTGCGTCATTCCGCCGCGTGAGGACCGCTCCACCCGTCCGTCTTTGCGGTGGTGGGGGACGGCTTTGCCAGTCCGACGCAACGGCAGACTCTGCCGTGGGGGCGAGGAGAATGCCGCCATGAAGTACCGGGAGGAGCGGGCGGAGTTGCGAGGCGCGGTCTATCGCGGAGACGGCGGATCCCTTGTCAGCATGCTGACGAGGAAGGCGTGGCCAGATCACGCTCTGCAGTTGATTGGCGATGGACTGCTCGGCGTGCTTACTGCCCGGGCTGACGGCGTCGAAGAGGTGGCTCGGCGGTGCGTGATCGGGTTGCGGGAGCGTGGTTGGGAGGGGGACGGCGAGCTCGCCGACGGCATCGAGGCCGCTCTCGGATCCGGGCCGGTGCCGCTGCTTCGGCCGTTGCCGGTGGACCTCGAGGAACTCGCGGGCGTGCTGGAAGGCGACCCGGTCACGGGTGGCGGGCGCATCGACCTGCGGACCGGAGAGGTGTGGCCGCAGCCGGCGATCGAGTACGCCGAGGAAACGGGCGACTTTGACGAGGACGACGAGGAGCGGTGGCTGTGGGTCGAGTGTGAAGGGTCCCGCGCGGGGTACCGCGACATGGAGCTGTTCATTGCCGCGGTCGAGGACACCGGTCAGGCCGACCGGCTCAGCATTGCCATCGGCGGGCGGGGCGCGTTCCGCCGGTTCAAGGACGTGTTGTCACGATGGCCGGTACTGCTCGACCGGTGGTACGCCTTCAGCGAGGACCGCCAGCGGGGTCGGGCTCGAGCGTGGCTGGCCGCCGAGGGATACACGCCCGCGCCGCACCGGCCAGGGGCGTGATCATCAGGTCAGCATTCAACGGCATGGATAGCCTGCCGGGGCCTCCCCCC
>DASVHT010000243.1:0-4350 GCA_036382455.1 Dermatophilaceae bacterium | reverse complement strand
CAGATGGGACCCGGCAAGGACGAACTGACCTTCGACCAAGAGGTAACCGACGGCTGGTGCGTCATCGTTCCGGCCGGCAGCTGGCACAACGTCACCAACATCGGCGACGAGCCGATGCAGGTCTACACCGTCTACGCGCCGCAACACCACAAGCCGGGCAAGGTGCACCAGACCAAGGCGATCGCCGACACCGACACCGATGACGAACCCGCCGACTGGTCTGTTCAACCAGACCCGGTCGCAGACCAGCACGCCTAAGCTGAGCCGCCGGACCAGGACATCCGCTCACTATTGCCGCGTTGGGTGTGCGTTCTTGTGCCGCTCGGCGATGGCTGACCGGTCACCGATCCCAATGTAGACGGGCGTGGTCGTGGGATGTTGGGCAGACAATTCGTGCGATGTAGTCCTATTCTGTTGTTCGATGTAGATCAGACACAGCGGCGCGTTAGGAGTCTTGGCGGTGGAGGCCCGGACCGGCCAGGTCACCTCCACGTCCCCGGCCGCCCTGCACCTGCTCGACGCCCTGCTCGCCACCGTGAGCAGCCCTACTGCGTCGCCCATTTCTAGCGACCCCGCGGTCTGGCGTCCCAGCCATGACCACCAACAGGGCCACCCCCTCGTGTTACCCAGTGGCGAGGATCGGAGGCACAGACGCCGTTCGGCTCAGGACGGACTTGGCACTTACCTGACGTGACCGTGCGGGCAATGGCACCCCGCGGTCACAGAGAAACACGAACCTGGAGAGCTTGATGATGAGAACCGATCTTCGGTCAAAACTGATGACAAGGCCCGTGGCGCTAGTGGCCGGCCTGTCGATGTTCCTGGCAGTCGGCGCAGTGGCTGCGGCAGTACCCGCACCTGCAGCACCCAGCGGGCCGCCTGCGAGCGCGCCGCTGACCAACCTGTCCCACCTGAACTTCCTGCTGGACAGCGTCCCGCTGAAGTCTGTAACCGGGCACACCACTTACCAGATGGACAGGATGCCCACCGCGCTGGCCCCATGGGTCTATGCGGACAACAAGAATGGCATCTATACGCGCGTCGGCGGCGGGGACCCGCGCGTGGGCCCAGGCGGTGTCACCTACTACGGCCAGGGCGCGTTCGACGCTGACGACATCGCTCGGACAGCCGTGGTCTACCTGCGGCACTGGCAGCAGACCGGGAGTAGGGCCAGCAAGGAACACGCCTTTCAGACACTGCGCTCGCTGACCTACCTGCAGACCAGTTCCGGCCCCAACGCAGGCAACGTCGTGCTGTGGCAGCAGTCGGACGGCACCCTGAACCCCAGTGCCACCCCCAAGGAGCTGCCAGACCCGAGTGACTCGGCCGAGTCCTACTGGCTGGCACGCACCGTGTGGGCGCTGGGGGAGGGATACGCCGATTTCAAGAAGGTCGACCCCGCGTTCGCCTCCTTCCTGCAGGACCGGCTGCACCTCGCAGTCGCCGCCATGAACAGGGGGTCGCTGGGCAAGTACCCCAAGTTTGACATTGCAACCGGAGTCAAGGTCCCAGCCTGGCTGATCAACTCCGGGGCGGACGCTTCGGCCGAGGCCGTGCTGGGGCTCGCCGCCTACCACCGAGCCGCTCCCACAGATGCCGTGGCCACCACCGCCCTGACCCGGCTGAGCGAGGGAATCGCCCCGATGTCCTCAGGGTCGGTCAACCAGTGGCCCTTTGGCGCCATCTTGCCGTGGACCCAGTCACAGACGTTCTGGCACGCCTGGGGCGGCATGGCTCCGGCCGCGCTGGCTGCCGCCGCCACGTCGCTGGGACGACCTGATCTGCTCACCGCCGCGGTCAAGGACATGGCCCAGTTCACCCCGCAGCTGCTGGCCGCGGGTGGACCGATCAACCAGTGGACCCCGACTCCGAACGACTCGCAGATTGCCTACGGCGTGGACTGCCGCGTGGAAGGCCTGGTGACGACCGCGAAGGCGGCCAACGCTCCAGGACTGCTGCACCTGGCCGCGGTGACCGCCGCCTGGTTCTTCGGTGCCAACCCCAGTGGCAAGCCGGCCTACAACCCGGCCACGGGTGCCGCCATCGACGGTATCGACCCCGGCGGCAACGTCAACCTGAACTCCGGTGCCGAGTCCACCATCCACACCCTGCTCACCATGGAGGCTTTAGACGCGAGTCCGGCGCTTAAGGCCGAGGCCCTGGGCATCAACAAGACCATCTCCACCAACGGGCTGAGCGTCGTCGAGGCCGAGTCGGGGACCATCACCGGCAGCGGATCAGTCGTCACGCCGGCTTCCGCCTGGACCGGTGCGGCCATCTGGTCCGGCGGTGCCTACGTTGCGCTGAACCCCGGAGCCAGCGTGTCCATCCCGGTCCCGGCGTCCGACCAGGCCCGGAACCTGTACCCGATCGTGAACGAGAGCCAGGCTCCGGCCGGCAGCACGAACTGGTCGGCCGGGCACACCAGGCTGGGCAGCACCCCCAACGGTGGCGCGGGAGCCCAGGGCATCGCCGGTTCGCCCGGCAAGCTCTTCCCGTTCACGCTGGAGCGGACCCTGCCCGCTGGTGCTACCTCCGTCGTCGGTCACAGCAACGGAACAGCATCTGTGGACGCACTGCTCATCCAGCCGCTGATCTCCACGGTCGCGGTATCGGGGTCGGCTGGGAGCACCTCGCTGTACATCAGTTCCACCACCACAACCAGCACACGCACCATCACGGTGCCGAAGGGGTTCGTGACCGAGCAGCTGGAGTATGACAACACGGGCCAGCCGGTTGGACGCGCTGGCGACACCAGGGCAACCGGTGGCTCCACCCGTGTCACGATCCCCGCCGGCGGGTTCACCGTCGTGAAGCTGGTTCGCGGCTAGCACCCGGTCAGTGCCCAGAGGCCGCCATCCCTGTCGGGGTGGCGGCCTCTCGGCTCGGATCCCGACCCGCCCGATTCGCCGAGCCGGCTGCGACACAGGGCAGCAACCAGTGATCGGGGAACCCGCGGGCTCGACGTCAGGAACGTCACTGGCTCCCTGAACGGCAAATGCCTTCTATCTTCGCTAATGCTGTCCGGGGACGGCAGGCACGCAGATGAGTTCGTGGCATTTCTTGGTCGCGAGCACGGTCGATGGTGACAGGGGACACGGCAATGAGGAGATCTGTCTCCTGCGGACTGGGAACTGCGCTCGTGATCATTATGGGCGAGATCGGACCCGCACAGGCTCACAAGGGCCGCACACGCTGACCGCTGCGCCACCTGCCACCGGACCCACACGGCCCAGAGAGAGATCTGGCCCGCGGTCCGGATGCCACCTGCGGCTCAACCCGCGAGCAGTGGACGGACTCTGGATGGCCGGAGCAAATAGCGGTCTCCGGGGTCGAGGAGTGCATGGTGTTCTTCGGTTTGGGTTGAGGCAGTCACGGGGCCGCTCAGGAGAGCCCGCAGGACGTCATCGCGGCAGCCCACCTCCACGAGGTTCAATTCGTGGACGGTCTGTTCGATCGCGCAACGCCGCCTCAAAGACATGCCGCTGAGTCACTCCCCATGATGGCGGTCGCCTCCTAACGTGGAAGTTGCGCAATTGCCGTACACGGCGCGCGTTCGAACCGCAGTTGGGCATCCGCTTGCGGCCCAGCGAGGGACTGACGTTCGGCGCCAAACTGGAGGCGAAGACGCGTCAGTCAGCGTTCCGCTATTGGGACGGTGGTCACATCTCCCCTGCGGCGCGCGTGGACCTTTCGAGCCATCACTTGTGACTTAGAAGATTCGTCTAAGTCGTCAAGATGTTTGGTTCGCCCGTGGAGCACTCCCCGGCTTTTGTCTTCAGACCGCCACCATCACCGTCGGAACCCGCAACCCATCCGCAATCGGGACGCCGGGTCAACTAACAAGATGCGACCGGTACATAGCCGATGGGCGATAGACGGCTGGGCCCCTCTATGGCGTCGGTGTGATGATGATTTCCCAGGTGCTGAGCTGACCCTTGCGCAGGCGTGGAGCTCGTCAGAGCCAACATCGACACAGGCAGCGCTGTTGATGGGGGCGGCATGGCCGCGGAGAACTCGCTCAATGGCCCTGCTGGCGGTACATCCGGCGGGCGGCTTTGCTCCTGGCCCCCGGGTGTTATGACGCGTCGTCCCGCAACGACAGCGTGGCCGACGTCGGGTGAACGACGCCGGCCACGCTGTCTCTTGCTCAGCTGCCGAACGGCAACTGCTGCTTCCGTCAGTCGCCGACCTTGGGTGTGGCGATCCTGGCGGCCTCAGCAGCCGCAGCCGCGGTCTTGGCGGCACTGGCGGCCGTGGCTGCGGCCACGCGCTCCGCGGCAACGGTGCTCTTCCTGGCGGTCGTGGCGGTGCGCTTGGCCGAGGTGCGAGTGGCCTTGGCGGCCTCGC
>DASVHT010000242.1:0-14410 GCA_036382455.1 Dermatophilaceae bacterium | reverse complement strand
CGTGGTCGATCTCGGTGTTGACTTCCTGGCTTTCAGCGGGCACAAGATGCTCGGCCCGATGGGGATCGGAGTTCTGTGGGGTCGCTATGAGCTCCTGGCTGCAATGCCTCCCTTCCTCACCGGGGGCTCGATGATCGAGGTCGTCCGGATGGAGGGCACGACGTACGCAGCCCCGCCTCAGCGTTTCGAGGCGGGCGTCCCGATGGCTGCTCAGGCCGTTGGCCTGGCCGCTGCCTGCGACTACCTCACCGCACTTGGTATGCCCCGGGTGACCGCCCACGAGCGTTCCCTCACCGAGGCGCTGCTCGCCGGGCTTGCGCAGCGGCCCTGGGTCCGCGTGATCGGGCCCACCGACGGCGACGATCACTCCGGAGCGGTCGCGTTCGTCGTTGACGGGGTTCACCCTCATGACGTCGGACAGATCCTCGATGACGCAGGGATCGCCGTTCGGGTCGGTCACCACTGCGCCTGGCCGTTGCATCGGCGGATGAACGTGACGGCGACGACGCGAGCCAGCTTCGCGGCATACAACACGCTTTCAGAGGTGGAGGCGCTGCTGACCGCTCTCGACCGGGTGCCAGCGGTGTTCGGGGTGGCGATCTGATGGACCTCTATCAGGAGATCATCCTGGATCACTCGAAGCGACCGCATCACGCCGGCTTGCGTGAGCCGTTCAACGCTCAGGTGCACCACATCAACCCGACCTGCGGCGACGAGGTCACCTTGCGGGTCCAGCTGCGCGGTGAGGGCCGCTCGGCAGTGGTTGCCGACCTTTCCTACGAGGCGCTGGGCTGTGCCATCTCGACGGCCTCGACCTCGGTTCTCGCCGACGAGGTCACCGGTCACAGCGTCGAGGACGCATTGACCACGCTGGCAGCCATGCGCCGGATGCTGACGAGCAAGGGCAGTGATATCGGCGACGAGGACGAGATCGGCGACGGGGTCGCGTTCGCCGGCGTCTCGAGGTATCCCGCGCGCGTCAAGTGCGCGCTACTGGGCTGGGCCGCATTCACGGATGCGCTGGCCCAGGCGGGCGTGGACATCAGCACCCCTCCCACGAGCAGTCCCATCGCAAGCACCACCACGGAGATCCCATGACCGACACGACGACTGATCACACCAGCGCGGCAGGTCGCCCGGCCGCCGCAGCAGCGAGCCCTACACCGCCCAACGTGGCCGACCTCGAGGAAGCCCTGCGCGATGTCGTTGACCCGGAGCTTGGGATCAACGTCGTCGATCTTGGACTGATCTACGGTCTGACCGTCGACCAGCATTCCCACGTCATCATCGACATGACCTTGACCAGTGCCGCGTGCCCGCTGACCGACGTGATCGAGGACCAGGTCGCCCAGGCCCTCGACGGCCTCGTGGCCAGCCACCGGATCAACTGGGTCTGGATGCCGCCGTGGGGCCCGGACAAGATCACCGACGACGGCCGCGAGCAGCTGCGTGCCCTTGGTTTCAACGTGTGACGAAGCGACACCGGTCGGCCACCGGTCAACCCCGTCTGGTTGAGGTCGACCCCGAGCGGATCGTTATGTGGGTCAACGGTTTTGCGGAACGACACGGTGCCTTGGCGTGGTCCTCGACCGAGAGTTCGGTCGGGTTTTCGGCATCGGACGGCGCCACCGCGCTTTTGGAGCCGTTTGTGCTTGGTGCCCCGGCTCGACCCGGTGTGCTCGAGGACCTGGCCGCCTGGGTGGTGCCGCCAACCCGCCTGGCGCTCATTCTGGTCCGTCGAGGCGGCTATGCCGTGGGACTGGGCCAGGGGGCGGAGCTCATCGCCCACAAGGTCGGTACGCGCTACGTGCAGTCCCGGACCGCCGCAGGTGGATGGTCCCAGCATCGCTTCGCACGGCGCAGGGACAACCAGGCGGATGCGCTGGTTGTTTCTGTCATCGAGCACGCTCAGCGAGTCATGTTGGCATCACCGAGCGATGCGCTCGTGGTGGGCGGGGACAAGGCCCTTGTCCGAGATGTCCTGGCCGCCGCGCGGCTGGCCCGAATAGCCGGGCTCCCACGACGTGAGCTGTTCGACCTGCCCGACCCCAAGCTCGTGGTCCTCCAACAAGCCCTGCGCCGCGGCCGAGCCGTACGCATCACCCTCACTGAGCCTGCGACGAGTCCCGTCCAGTCCTGACCGTGGTTCTCTGAAGGCAAGAGACCAAGACACTCCTGTGATGCGGGTTCGATTGTGGTGCAACGAGATTGGGTCGGCGCTGGGCTTGCGATAGCACAGGTGTTCGAGTAGACTAATCACATGTTGGGGATGACGGTGGATCAGGTTCGGGCGGCGGATGTCGCCGGCCTGGCCGCGTCCCTGTTCGGACTGTCCGACCCAGAGCTGTTGTTGGCGGACGCCGAAACCGCGGAGGCGTTGGTGGCGGCGGCGCAGCGGGTGATCAACGCGATGAGCGCGGTGCAGGCGGTGGCGATCGAGGCGTGGGGGCGTCGGGAGGGCGAGCAGTTGAGCGTGGACACGGCCGAGTGGGCGGCTATGGCGCAGGCCCGGAAGCTCAACACCGGTGGGGTGAAAGGGGCTCGGCTGCGGCTGCTGGAGGGGGTGCCCAAGGATGAGGATGACTTCATGCCGTCCTACCTGGCGCCGGTGCTGCGGCTCTCGCCGCGTTCGGCGGCGCGCCGCTATGCGACGGCGCGAACCCTGGTGGGGTCGCTGCCGGTGACGTTGGCCGCGATGGCTGCGGGGGATCTGGAGCCGCACCGGGCCCAGCAGATCGTCGATGAGGTGCCGAGCAATGACCCTGCGGTGTGTGCGGCGGTGGAGGCGGCGTTGTTTCCCAGGATCCTGGATAGGCCGTCCTCGCGGGTGGGCATGTTGGCCCGTAGGGCGGTGGCTGCGGCGGATCCGGGCGCTGCGGCGGCGAAGGCTGAGCAGGCCGAAGGGGGCCGGTTCGTGTGCGCGGGGCCAAGTGGGCTGCCGGGGTTGATGCGTTTTGAGGCCGAGGTGGAGTCGGGCAAGGGTCGTCAGGTGTGGGCGGCGATCGAGGAGCTGGCTGCCAGCTACCTCAAGGAGGATGTGGCCGCCACGGTGGACCAGGCGCGCGCTGACGCCTTGGTGGACCTGGTGCTGGCCAACGCTTCCGTCACGACGGTGGTTGACCTAGCGTTACCGGCTGGCTTCGCCTCCGATCGTCCTGAGCACCTGGGGTCGTGCAGCCACTGTGGCCGCGGTCCCGGCTCGGCTGCCGTCGACGACGCCACCACAGGCACAGGGCTGGGCGCCGTTGCTCGAGCTGGTTCGGTGCTGGAGGACCTGGCGGCGGGTGTCCTGGTGGATGCCGACCAGGTCGACGCGGAGCAGGACGTCCCAAAGCAGAACGGCGCCAAACAGGACGGCACCGGCCATCAGGCCTATCGCGGCGCCCGGCATCCCGCTGCGGGGTCGGGTCCGCCGCCTGATCACGAGCGGGACCGCGGGCAGGCCAATGTGTTGAGGCTGCTGACCGGGCTTCCTGCTGCCGGGGTTCTCGATCATCGCGTCGGGACGCTGACCCCGGCGGCGATCGAGGCGATTCTGGCCGACCCCGACACCGTGTTCCGCCGGCTTGTGGTCGACCCCGATACCGGTTGGTTGTTGAATGCTGGCGCGACTACCTACCAGCCCGGCAGACACTTGGCCCGCACCGTCCGCAAGCGGGACCTGTACTGCCGCTTCCCGGGCTGTGCGACCGCGGCCCGCTTCGCTGATCTGGACCACGTGATCCCCTTCCCCGTCGGGCTGACGGTCCTGACCAACCTGGCCTGCCTGTGTCGGCGGCACCATCGCCTCAAGACCCACGGGCACTGGTCCCTGAGCATGAGCCCCAACGGCGTCTGCACCTGGGTCGACCGGCGCACCGGCCAGGTTCACACCACCGAACCCACCGACTACCGCGAGCTCGCCGTCTAAGGCTTGACTGCTCCCGACCGCTGCTGACGGCTCCTGACGGCGTGCGCGACTCGACCCTCGCGGCGAGCGAGGCTATCTGGTCGATGGAGACTCCGCTATGTGGATCCGCTTGTCCCGCAAGCCAATCCGAAAGCCTTCTTTGGTTACAGCGACAACACCAACCTGCTCGTCTACCTGTGGGACCTGGGGATCATCGGCTTCTATGGCGGGTCGACGATGGTGCACCTGGCACGGCCGGGACGGCTCCACCCGATGACGTTGGAGTCGATGCGCAGGGCTCTCTTCGAGCCCGCGCCGGTTCATCTCTCACCCGCCGCAGAGATGACCGATGAGAACCCAAACTGGGAGGACCCGCCGTCGTTGGACCATGAGCTGCCGATGCGTCCCGGAGCGGGCTGGACGTGGGCGGGGAAGCAGCGTGCCGTCACCGGACCCAGCCGGGGTGGATGGCGTTGTGATCCTGGACCTCCGCCTGCGCGCCGACCGTTACCTCCTGGCTCCCAAGGCGTATGCCGGGTGCGTCCTGCTGCTGGACACGTCTGAGGAGATGCCCGGTGCCGAATACGTCTACCGGGTGCTGCTCGGCATGGGCGAAACGCGGCATGCTCGAGGAGTTCGGTGCGGTGGTGGTGGGGCGTACCAACAGTTTTCGGTCTGGACTTCGGCCACACTGACCCGTACGTCGTGATGCCCCACGGTGCTGCGATCTCTGTCCACTCCCTCAATCAAACAGTGACGGTGAACTACTGACCGGCACCCTTCGTCGCTGCGTTTCGAGCGCTTGACCACTCCGAGACATGGCAGGGCAACAAGGTGACGAACGTGTCGAGGTCGGGCAGTGCGAGGTCCGCACCCGCCGCGCTCAGAGCGAGTTCGTCGTTGGCCCCTGTGGTGACGCCGATGGCATACGAGTTGGCGGCGCGCGCGGCAGCCATGTCGCCCGGGTGGTCGCCGACGTAGATCGAGGCACCCTCGGCGATCAGGGCGATGGCCTTGTCTTCGGCGAACAGCTCTCCATAGACGACGTCCACCAGATCGCTCAGGCCGGCCTCGTCCAGTGCCCGATGGACTGCGGGAGTGAACTTCGCCGAGACCACGATCGTCCGACCTCCGGCGTCCCGCACACCGCGCAGTGCCTCGGCGGCTCCGGGCATCGGCAGCGTCCGGGGGGCGTCGGGCTCGTCGTAGTAGTGGCGGTAGCGCAGCACCAGTGCGTCGGCATCGATGGCCGGAGCGACGAGTGCGGCAGTGTGGGTCAGGGGGATCCCAAGATGGGGCGCGAGATCCTCGGCGCTCACCTCGACGCCGAGGTCCCCAAGCGCACGGATGTAGGCGCTGATGATGCGCTCGTGGGAGTCGACCAGGGTGAGGTCGAGGTCGAAGCCGACGGTCAGGGGTGATGTCACGGTCGCGACCCTAGCAACCCGTGATTGCGTGGTCGGCGTCCGCGGATCAACTGAGGCTGGCGGCAGTGAACGTGTCGCACTGCTTCAGGTCACCGCTCTGGTAGCCGGTGACGAACCACTTCTGACGCTCCGCGCTGGATCCATGGGTCCAGGACTCGGGCGCCACTCTGCCCTGAACTTCTTCTGGATCCGGTCGTCGCGCACTGCTGATGCGGCTGAGAGTGCTGACTCGATGTCCGCCTGGGTCAAGGGGTTCAGGAAGGTCTCGCCGTTGGAGGACTGGGTCGAGCTGGCGTGCTTGGCCCAGGCCCCTCCGAGGCAGTCAGCCATCAGCTCGATCCGGACGGCGCCGCTGTTCTGGCCCTGCGGGTCCTGCTGGGCCCGGCCCAGGAGGCCGAGCTGGTCCTAGATGGCGTGCCCGTTCTCGTGTGCGACGGCGCACTCCTGAGCCAGCGCGCCGCTGTCCGCGCCGAAGCGGCTGGTCAGCTCGGCAAAGAAGCTGGCGTCGATATAGACCTTCGCGTCCGTGGGGCAGTAGAACGGGCCGACCTGGTTGGACGCCGTTCCACACGCGGACGCGGCGGAGCCGGAATGCAGGACGGTGTTGACGGCGCGGTAGGGCTTGCCGAAACGCGGGAGCTCGTCGGTCCAGAGAAGTCCTGCACGCTGTTGACGGTGCCGATGACGCGGCACTGCACGTCGCGGTTGGCGTCAGCGCCGGTCTTGCACTGTGAGAAGTCGTTGCCCTGCGCACCGCCAGCCTGGACCTGTCCGGGGTTGAGCTCGGTGTCCTGTCCGGGGTTGATGCCGCCGCCAGTGCCACCGCCGGTGATGTCGCCGCCGAACGGCAAGGTGAGGATCAGGACGACGATCCCGACGACACCGGCAGGGATGTCCAGGCCCCCGCGCCTGCGTTCCGCCGCCGCCCCCGACCTGGGACGTGTCAGGGCCCGCATCGTCGTTGAAGCTCGTGGTGGCTCCGTACGGTCCAGGAAGTCATCATCTCCACCTAGACTGGGACTGAACCCCGCACGGCGCGTCCGCCATACCGGCGTCTGCCCGTATGCCGTTTTCTGACCGTCCGCGCACCCACACCATCGACGGGAGTCCGCCTTGATCTCCGCCACCGGCATCGAGCTGCGCGGAGGCCACCGCCTGCTGCTCGCGGGGGCCACGTTTCGGATCGCGCCCGGCGACCGGGTGGGCCTCGTGGGACGTAACGGTGCGGGCAAGACCACGCTGACCAAGGTTCTTGCCGGCGTGGGCACCCCGACGGCGGGTCAGGTGACCTCGTCCGGCGAGGTCGGCTACCTGCCCCAAGATCCTCGGACCGGCGACCTCCAGATGCTGGCCCGCGACCGCATCCTGTCCGCCCGGGGCATGGACTCGATCATCCGTGACATGCGCGACACGGAGGGGGCGATGGCCAGCGCCGATACCGAGACGCGCGACAAGGCGATGAGCCGTTACTCCAGGCTCGAGGAACAGTTCACCGCGCGGGGCGGCTACGCGGCCGAGTCGGAGGCGGCCGCCATCGCCTCGGCGCTGGGACTGGACGAGCGCATTCTGGGGCAGCCGCTCCAGACCCTCAGCGGTGGACAGCGTCGTCGCGTCGAGCTCTCCCGGATCCTCTTCTCAGGTGCCTCGACCTTGCTCCTGGACGAGCCGACCAACCACCTGGACGCTGACTCCATCGTGTGGCTGAGGGACTACCTCAGGGCCTACAAAGGTGGACTGATCATCATCAGCCACGACGTCGAGATGCTCGACACCGTCGTGAACCGGGTCTTCCACCTCGACGCCAACCGGGCCGAGATGGACATCTACAACATCGGCTGGAAGTCGTACCTGCTCCAGCGCGAGACCGATGAGCGCCGCCGCAAGCGTGAACGGCTCAACGCCGAGAAGAAGGCCGGCACCTTGATGGCGCAGGCCGACAAGATGCGGGCCAAGGCCACTAAGGCCGTGGCCGCGCAGAACATGGCCAAACGCGCCCAGCGGCTGCTCGCGGGCATCGAGGGGGAGCGTGTCACTGACAAGGTGGCCAAGCTGCGCTTCCCGGACCCGGCCTCTTGCGGCAAGACGCCGCTGAGTGCCTCTGGTCTGTCCCGGTCCTACGGGTCGCTGGAGATCTTCACGGACATCGACCTGGCCATCGACCGCGGCTCCCGGGTCGTGGTCCTGGGCCTCAACGGTGCCGGCAAGACCACGCTCCTGCGGATCCTCGCCGGCGTTGACCAACCCGACACGGGCGAGCTCGAGCCGGGACACGGGCTCAAGATCGGCTACTACGCGCAGGAGCACGAGAATCTCGATGTCTCGCGGACCGTCCTGGAGAACATGAAGACGGCGTCGCCCGAGATGGGCGATGTCGACACCCGCAAGACCCTCGGCTCGTTCTTGTTCAGCGGCGACGACGTACACAAGCCGGCAAGTGTCCTCTCGGGGGGAGAGAAGACCAGACTGTCACTGGCCATGCTGGTGGTCTCGGCGGCGAACGTCCTGCTGCTCGACGAGCCGACCAACAACCTGGACCCGGCCTCCCGCCAGGAGATCCTGGGGGCCTTGCGCACGTACAAGGGCGCCGTTGTCCTGGTCAGCCACGATGAGGGCGCAGTCGCGGCTCTCGAGCCCGAGCGGGTCCTTCTCCTGCCCGACGGGGTCGAGGACCACTGGGGTCCGGACTATCTGAGCCTCGTCGCGCTCGCCTAGACACCAAGGATCGCTAGAGTCGCAAACATGCTCAGCTCCGAAAGGTCCCAACCTCATCCGATGCTGCGCGTCGAGCGAACGGGGCCGGTGGTGACGATGACGCTGGACCGTCCTGAGCGTCGCAACTCGCAGGTCCCGAGCCTGTGGTCGGCGCTGGCCGAGGTCGGGGCCGGGCTGGACTCCTCGACGCGCGTGGTCGTGCTCCGGGCCGAAGGGCCGTCGTTCTCCGCCGGTCTTGACCTCGCCATGCTGACCCCGCAAGGCGCGCCGGGGGAGCCATCGATCCTCACCCTGGCCGCCGGTGCCGGGGGCGAGCTGGAGGATGCCATCGCGCAGTTCCAGCGTGGGTTCGCGATCTGGGCCGAGGTTCCGGCGATCACGATCGCAGCCGTGCAGGGGCACGCGATCGGCGCCGGGTTCCAGCTGGCGCTGGCCTGTGACCTTCGGGTGGTCGCCGACGATGTCGCCTTCGCCATGCGTGAGACCAGCCTCGGGCTCGTGCCCGACCTTGCAGGCACCTCACCCCTGGTGCGTTCCGTGGGGTATGCGCGGGCACTCGAGATCTGCGCGACCGGCCGGTTCGTCGGGGCGCAGGAGGCGGTGTCGATCGGACTGGCCTCCGTGGCGGTGCCACGCGAGCACCTCGACGTTGCGGCGCGCGACCTCGCGGACGCCATACTGGAGGCGCCGCAAGCCGCTCTGCGAGCGCTGAAGCCGTTGCTGCGCAACGCGATCGACGCTTCGCCTGTCGACCAGCTCAGGGCCGAGCGCGAGGCGCAGGCACGGCTGCTGACGGCCATGGTGCAGGCTTCTGGGAAGTAAGCACTACACGGTGGCGTTGTCAGACCCGACGACGACGATGATGAAGGGCGACCCTGTCCGCTAACCGCGGGAGAGAGGGGCGCAGAGCGGAGGCGGCATGTCCATGCACAGCGGCTGGGGCGCGATGCGCTCCCTGACTCGCGACTCCGCGGTGGCCCAGCGCAAGCTTGCTCCGGGAACGGCCAGACGGGTGATCGGTTACGCGGGCCCCTACAAGCGTCACATCGCCGTGTTCCTGGCGCTCGTGATCCTCGACTCGGCTCTTGTGGTTGCCACGCCTCTGCTGCTCGGAGCGATCGTGGACAAGGGCGTCATCCCGAAAGACTCTGCAGTGGTGGTGCACCTCTCCCTGATCATCGCCGCACTCGCGATCCTGGACGGCCTCCTGACCCTGGTTCAACGGTGGTACTCCTCGCGGATCGGCGAAGGTCTCATCTTCGACCTGCGCACGCAGGTGTTCACGCACGTCCTGCGCCAGCCGATCGCGTTCTTCACGCGGGCTCAGACGGGGGCCCTCGTCAGTCGGCTGAACAACGACGTCATTGGCGCCCAGCAGGCTTTCACCTCAACGCTTTCGGGTGTTGTCAGCAATGTCATCTCGGTGGTGTTCATCGTCGCCGCTATGGCATCCAAGTCATGGGCCCTGACACTGGGCGCGCTGGCGCTGCTCCCGTTCTTCCTGATCCCTGCCCGGGTCATGGGCCAGCGTCTCGCCGGGCTCAGCCACGACGCCATGGGCCTGAACGCGGAGCTGGGCACCCGGATGACAGAGCGCTTCAATGTGGCCGGGGCTCTGCTGGTCAAGCTCTTCGGGCAGCCCCGGATCGAGGACGAGCAGTACTCCGAAAGAGCGGGCCGGGTACGTGACATCGGGGTCAAGATCGCCCTCAGCCGCACCGTCTTCTTTGTCTCACTGACGCTGGTCGCCTCATTGGCCACCGCCCTCATCTACGGAGCCGGCGGGCTCATGGTGATCAACGCCTCGCTCCAGCTCGGTGAGCTGGTGGCGCTGGCCGCGCTGCTCGGACGGCTCTACGGACCGCTGACGGCGCTGTCCAACGTGCGCGTCGACGTGATGACCGCGCTGGTTTCCTTCGAGCGGGTCTTCGAGGTGCTGGACCTCGAGCCACTGGTCCAGGAGGCAGCCAATCCGATTGCTCTCCAACAACATCCACTTTCGGTGGAGTTCGAGGGTGTTGGGTTCCGCTACCCGTCTGCAGACGAGGTGTCGCTGGCTTCGCTGGAGACTGTGGCCTCCGGTGACCGGCGAGCGGGAGAGTCGGTACTGCACGACGTGACCTTCACGATCCGCCCCGGCGAGCTTGTTGCTCTGGTGGGTCCGAGCGGCGCGGGCAAGACCACCATCACCAGCCTGGTGGCCAGACTGTATGACCCGACGGTCGGTCAGGTCCGTCTGGGCGGGATCGATCTGAAGGAGGCAACTCTGGCTTCGGTGCACGACGTGGTCGGCGTGGTTACCCAGGAGGCGCACCTCTTCCACGACACCATCCGCGCCAACCTTGCCTACGCCAAGGAGGGGGCGACCGAGGAAGAGATGGTCTCTGTGCTGAAGTCGGCTCAGGTGTGGGATCTGGTCTCCAGTCTTCCTGAGGGTCTGGACACCGTCGTTGGCGACCGCGGGCACCGCCTCTCCGGTGGTGAGAAGCAACGGCTGGCCATTGCCAGACTGCTGCTCAAGGGTCCCGGCCTGGTAGTTCTCGACGAGGCCACGGCGCACCTGGACAGCGAGTCCGAGCTGGCAGTCCAACGGGCGCTCGACCAGGCGCTGTCAGGTCGGACCGCGCTGGTGATCGCTCACCGGCTGTCAACGGTGCGCGGAGCTGACCAGATTCTGGTCGTGGCCGATGGCCGGATCGTGGAGCGCGGAAGACATCACGAGCTGCTGGCGCAGGGTGGCCTCTACGCGGATCTTTACAACACCCAGTTCTCGACCCAGGCGACGAAGCAGTCGGACGGTGTGAGCCTGGCCCCCTTGTGACGGCTACTCGTCCTCCTCGTCCCAGATCCGGGTCTTCTTTGCCTTGAGGGGCAAGGGCGGGACCGTGGCATTTCCCCCAGCCGGCCCCGGGGGTTCGAAGGTCTCGAGAAACTCACGGCGGGCTCCGACAAGGACAAGCACGAAGCCGACAGGGGCTGCGAACCACCACTGCAGCGCGTAGGCCAGGTGGGGTCCCTCATCGGTGTCGGGTCTCTCGAGTGCCTGGGGGCGCACGATCGCTTGAGCGGGCAAGCCGTCCTTGCCTGGTGGCACCGCCTCGGCACGCAGGATCAGGTATGCGCCGTACAGGGACTCGCCCGTCTGTGCCCGGGCTTCGGCGAGGTTGATCGACGCCAGCTGCCCGGACGGCATCTGCCGTCCCAGGCTGGGTTCGCCCACGCGCAGCCAACCGGTGACAGCGACGTCTCCGGCAGGGGTGGGCGGCACCGTGGAGGGGTCGGCCGCACTGGGGCCATTGGGGATCCACCCGCGATCGACGAGGAGTGAGCCGCCGTCGGCCAGCTGGAGCGGGACCACCACCTCATAGCCGAAGACTCCGTTGTTCGGACGGTTACGCACGAGCATGAGGCTTTGGGCGGCATACCGTCCGGTGGCGGTGACAACGGTCCAATCTTCGGCGCGGGGCAGTGCGGCGCCAGGTCCGGGCATCGCAGTGGACAACGGAACGGGGCTGGCGAGGTAGTGGCTGTTGATCCTCTGGGCCCTCGCAGCCTTGTCCTCGTGCCGGCCCCACTGCCACCGGCCGAGGTAGACACAGGCGACGGCGAACAGCGCGGCGACCACCAACGCGGTGACCCAACGACGGGACATCACCACCCTTAGCACGCGACGACGGTACCTTTTCTTCGGCTTTGATGTTTGAAGCGGATGGCACCCATCCTTACGCTTGCTGCATGACGAGCCTTCCGATCGCCTCCGTGCCACGCTCGGGCATGCCCGACACGCATGGCCGGTTCGCAACGGATCTGCGGGTATCGGTCACCGACCGTTGCAACCTGCGCTGCACCTACTGCATGCCGGCTGAGGGTCTGCCGTGGATGTCCAGACCCGAGATGCTCTCGGACGAGGAGCTGCTGCGGATCATCGCGGTGTTCATCGGGCTCGGAGTGCGCCAGGTGCGGCTCACCGGCGGCGAGCCGCTGCTGCGCCGATCCTTGGTTGACGTCGTGTCGGGTATCGCCGCGATGAGGCCGCGGCCGCAGATCGCCATGACCACCAACGGGGTTGGCCTCGACCGTCTTGCGGCGCCGTTGGCCAGGGCCGGGATGGACCGAATCAACGTCAGCCTCGACACGATCGACCAGCAGGAGTTCTTCAAGCTCACCCGACGCGACCGTCTCGTGGACGTCGAGAAGGGTCTGAAGGCGGCAGCCTCAGCGGGGCTGTCTCCGATCAAGGTCAACGCCGTGGCAATGCGTGGTGTCAACGACCACAGCGCCGCGGACGTCCTTCAATGGTGCCTCGACCGGGACTATGAGATGCGGTTCATCGAGCAGATGCCGCTGGACGCCCAGCACGCCTGGCAGCGCGATCAGATGGTCACCGCCGATGAGATCCGCACGCAGCTTTCCACCCGGTTCACGCTGACCCCCCTGCCCGACGTAGCCAGGGGCGCGGCCCCCGCCGAGCTGTTCCTCGTCGACGGCGGACCGTCGATCGTCGGAATCATCGCCAGCGTGTCGGCCCCGTTCTGTGCGGCCTGTGATCGGGTCCGCCTGACCGCGGACGGCCAGGTCCGCAACTGCCTGTTCGCCAAGCGCGAGGTAGACCTGCGCGGTCCGTTGCGCGAGGGCGTCACCGATGCCGAGCTGGCCGGCTTGATCCAGGGTGAGATGTGGCGGAAGGCGCATGGCCACGGCATTGGGGGAGCCGGCTTTGTCCAGCCGGAGCGGCCGATGTCGGCCATCGGTGGCTGACATCGGCGACCCCCGCCAGGATGTTGGTGCCGCGGCGCCGACGAGGACGAGCTAGTCGATCCCGTCCGTACCTTGCGAATCGCTGATCTCCGACACGGGGACAGTGTCCTTGAGGAAGTCCCGGACCGACAGGAAGTACGACAGCGAAACCCGGTGCTCCTCGCAGGCCAGCCAGGTCTTGAGCCGGTCCGGCGTGTGCACCTTCGGGTTGTTCCACAACAAGCCGTATGCCGCGTCGGCGCGACATCCCTTGCCGCTACAGAGCAAGCGGACCTTGGGGTCGGAAGGCGTCGGGATCATGTGCGTGGGTCCTCATCGTGACGATCGGGTGGTAGCAGTGGAGGTGCGGGGTCGTTGATGGTCGCCGGTCCGAGGGTGGTGCTCCGTCGGGACCTCGTGGCGTTGGCCATCACGACGGCGACGTACGGCAGGACAACCGCGGCGATGACCAGGGTCCAGCCGATCAGGGTCCAATGGAGCCACGCCAGTGCGACGACTGCGAGAATGAAGCTGATGGTGCGGATCCCCATGGACACCAGATACCGACGCATCCGCTCGCCCTGGTCGTCCTGGAGCGATGTTGGCAAACCGGTGACGGCGAACACCTGCCCGGAGCGACGGGACGCACGCTTTCTCACGCATCAACGATATGCCCGGGGGTGCATGCGGCGTACCCGCGGGTAGTCGGCTACCGTCCCATGTGCCCGCGCCACAAATCAGAGTGAGCCCGAAGAGGGTGCGCCTTGACCAAGCATGCTCGCGGACCCCGACCTGGCTGGAGGAACCGATGTCTGACCCTCGAAACGTCCTGATCACCGGAGGCAACCGGGGCATCGGCCTCGCGATCGCGAGGGCATTCGTGCAGGTCGGCGACAACGTCGTGATCACCCATCGTTCGGGACAACCACCGCAGGGACTACATGGCGTCACCTGCGACGTGACTGACAGCGCATCGGTGGATGCCGCCTTCGCGGCCGCCGAGGAGAAGCTCGGTGGCCCGATCGAGGTGCTCGTCGCCAACGCCGGAATCACCCGCGACGGACTGCTGATGCGCATGAGCGACGATGACTTCGACTCGGTGATCGACACCAACCTTGCCGGTGCCTTCCGGTGCGCGCGACGCGCCAGCAAGGGGATGATCAAGCTTCGCAAAGGGCGGATCGTGTTCATCTCCAGCGTGGTTGGGCTATATGGCTCGCCCGGACAGACGAACTACTCCGCCAGCAAGTCGGCCTTGGTCGGGTTGGCGCGGTCGATCTCGCGTGAGCTGGGCGGCCGGGGGATCACGGCTAACGTCGTTGCCCCGGGCTTCGTCGAGACTGATATGACGGCCGACCTTCCAGAAGATCGCAAGAACGCTTACCTCGCCGGTATCCCCGCGGGTCGCTTCGCCTCCCCGCAGGAGGTCGCCGCAGCGGTTAGGTTCATCGCGTCGGAGGACGCGGCATACATCACTGGCGCCGTCATCCCGGTTGACGGCGGTCTTGGCATGGGTCACTGAACCCGAACTCTGGAAGGACCTTCTCATGTTGTTGCAGGGCAAGAAGCTGCTGATCACTGGCGTCCTCATGGACTCCTCGATCGCCTTTCACGTGGCCAAGCTGGCACAGGAGGAGGGTGCCGA
>DASVHT010000241.1:0-2048 GCA_036382455.1 Dermatophilaceae bacterium | reverse complement strand
CACGGCAGATAGGTCGGGGCGTCTCTATCTGGGCGTGAACGATGAATCCACGTATTCATTTGTGGACAACAGCGGCGGCTGGTGGGCTCAGATTGAGTCGATGTTCGCGTGCATTTTCGATCCGAACACAGGGGGCTGTCTGCCATAGGGGCGGTCGTGGCGATGCGACTGCTGTTCCGTCGGGTCGCCGGTCCCAGAACTCCTGACATGGCGAGTTAGATCATGAAGTGTCGGGTTGGCCTTTGACGCTGTAACTGACGGTCAGGTTGGTGCCGGGGTAGCGGGTTCCGGTCTCGGTGAGCTGCTGGCAAAGGGCGTGGAGGGCGCGGCTGCGGCGGGGTGCGGTGGCGGGGTCGAGCCGGACGTGCAGTTCTATGTCAGGAGTTCTGGGTCCGGCGCCTATCACGGGGGAAGAAGGCGTGCGCCATATCCGATCACCACAACCATCACCACGGTCATTCGACACTGCGATGAAACGATGACTAGTGAACTAGTGAGAGAAGAGGACTAGCTAGTGAAACGGGTACTCAACACGCGCATCCTCGGCGTGATCACCGTGCTCAGCGTGCTGCTCACACCAGCTCTGGCCTCGGCAGCTTCGGCAGCGCCACCCTCTCCTGGCAGCCCTGTCACCGCGACGGTGACCAGGTCCAGGACAACGGTCGGGGGATCCCTCACTGTGCCAGCCGGTCAAGCCTGGACGGACACCGAGGTCGATGTCTCGGGCAGCGTGATGTTGACGGCTAGCGGAACCATCAACGTCGGCGGCCCCGAATCGAATCTGCCCCCAGCCGGCAGCAAGTCGTGCGTGGCGTCGGCGAGTCAGTACAGCGGACAGTGGGTAGCGCTCGGCTTTCCCTGCTGGTCGCTGATCGCGCGAGTCGGCAACAACCCTGCGTTCAAGGTGGGCAACGGCGGAACTTTCACGGTGCCGTCGGGGCGACTGTTGCTCGGCGTGGACGACGAGCTGGCGGCTTTCGGTGACAACAGCGGTAGCTGGACGGTGGACGTACAACAGACCCAGCAGGAGGCATTGCCCCCGCAGGGGCCTAAGCAGCTGGCCGATCAGATTACGAATCTAATCTTGCCGCTTCTGCAGAGTGGCGGTGGACCTCTCACCCTACAGCAGGGGTTTGGCCCCGGCGGGATTCTCACCTGCATTGCTTACGTGTACGCCCACGTTAGCACGGGGCGGACCGACAAACATATTTTTCAGGTTGCCTGCAGTCAAGTTATGGAGATAGGCCTCAAGAACCACCCTGAAGCCGCGAAGCTCTTAGAGTCCTTGCTGACGTGACGAAACCGATGGCCTGACACTAGATGATCGATTCCTTGAACACGGCGTGTCGCTGACGGCCGAAGCGGGAGGAGAGTGTCCATGACCGACTATGACGGAAGACCTGGACACCCTCCTGACCGCACTGTGTGTGGAGATCGACGAGGAGATCGACGACCACGTTGCTCCACCTCGTCAGGGGCGGGGGCGGCCCGTGAGGACCATCGGCAGGAAAAGTCCCGGCGCGGACCAGGGGCCGGTGCCGTTGCCGGAGTCGTCTGGGCGGGTATGTCGGCGTCGGGTAGAGCTCGGGCGGAGGAGATCTCGGGCAGGTACTTGTAGATCGTGTTGCGGGAGACGCCGAGTGTTGACCGCCACCCAGGGCGAGGACGACGGCGTCGTGGTGAGTAGGTCGCGGGCGTGACGGATCTGCTCGGGGGTTATGGCAGGTGGCCGGCCGAGGCGGGTACCGCGGGCGCGTGCGGCCTTCGCGAGTGCCTTCGACGATGAGTTCGCGGATGAACTCGGCCAGGGCGGCGAAGACGTGGAAGACGAGCCGGCCACCGGGCGTGGTGGTGTCCAGCGCCTCGTGCATGCTGCGGAAGCCGACGCCGTGGCGGCGCAGGTCGGCGACCAGGGTGATCAGGTCGGCCAGGGAGCGGGAGAGCCGGTCGAGGCTGACAACGACCAGGGTGTCGCCGGGGCGCAGGTAGTCCAGACAGGCCTGGAGCTCGGGTCGTTCAGCGGTGCGGCCGGTCCTCTTCTCGGCGAA
>DASVHT010000240.1:0-3476 GCA_036382455.1 Dermatophilaceae bacterium | reverse complement strand
GTGGAAGGTTGTCCACGACGTACCAGCCGACATCTTCCAGGACGTTGGCCGCGGTGCTGCGGCCGGCGCCGCTCATGCCAGTGAGGATGACGAGCTCGGTCGCCTCGGGGCCGCTCACGGAGCCCGAACCACTATCGGACGCTGCGGGGTCCGGTCCGGTCTTTGCAGACGTCATCGCTGTCCTCGTTCGTCTAGTCGAGCAGTTCGCCGGTCGTCACGTTGACGGACGGTGCAGGCTGGGTCGCGATGTCGTGCAGTGTCAGGTGAATGGTGGCACCAAGTGCGGCGCCGATGCCGGGCACCTCCCGAATTTGCTCCACGGATGCCTCCCTGATGCGCTTGACCGAGCCGAAATGCCGCAGCAGAGCCTTCCGCCGTGCATCGCCCAGACCGGCGATGCCGTCCAACGCGCTCGTGGTCATGGCCTTTGACCGCCGCTGGCGGTGGAAGGTGATGGCGAACCGGTGCGCCTCGTCCCTGACCCGCTGCAGAAGATACAAGCCTTCACTGGTGCGCGGGAGGATCATCGGGAACTCCTGGCCAGGGAGCCAGACCTCTTCGAGACGCTTGGCCAGTCCGACCAGGGCGACGTCGTCGATCCCCAGTCCGCTCAAGGCTGCTCGCGCGGCGTTCACCTGTGGAAGGCCACCGTCGACCACAACCAGGTTGGGCGGGTAGGCGAAGCGTCGCGGTCTGCCGGTCTCCGGATCGATCCGGCTGGGCCCGGGCTGGTCGCCACCTACGGCCAAGGCATCGACTGCGGCCTCGAAGGCCATGCCCTCGATGTCGCTGGCTTCGGCCCGGTCGTCGAGATACCGACGGAACCGGCGGGTCAGAACCTCGTGCATGGCCGCGGTGTCGTCGATCTGAGGGTTCGCCTCCCCCGACTGCCCCACAGCGCCCTTGACGATGAACCGGCGATACTCGCCCTTGCGCGGCAACCCGTCCTCGAAGACCACCATGGACGCCACGACGTTGGTGCCCTGGACATGACTCACGTCGAAGCACTCGATCCGCAGCGGTGCGCTGGGCAGGTCAAGCCCGTCCTGGAGCTCCTGCAGCGCGAGGCTGCGGGTCGTCAGGTCACCGGCCCGGGAGACCTTGTGCCGAACCAACGCCTGGTCGGCGTTGCGCTTGACGGTCTCCATCAGCGCGCGCTTGTCGCCACGCCGTGGGACCCGCAGGTCGACCTGGGCGCCGCGCAGCCTGGTCAGCCACTCCCCCATGTGCACCGGATCCGGCGGCAGGACAGGGACCAGGACCTCGCGCGGGACCCCGTCGGGCGACTCACCGCCGTAGACCTGCTGGAGCAGGTGCTCGACGACCGACGACAGCTCCGTGGCGTCCTCGGAACCTCGTTCGACCACCCAGCCACGCTGGCCACGGACCCGACCGCCTCGGACATGGAAAACCTGGGCCGCGGCCTCCAGGTCGTCGTCGGCGAGGGCGAACACGTCGGCATCGGTCGCGTCGGCCAGAACCACGGCTGACTTCTCCAGTGCCCTGGTGAGCGCCCCGATGTCGTCGCGCAACCGGGCGGCCAGCTCGTAGTCGAGGTCGGAGGCTGCGTCCTTCATCCGGGTTTCGAGACGCCGGACGAACTTGCCGGTGTTACCTGTCATGAAGTCGCAGAAGTCCTCAGCGATCGCCCGGTGCTCCTGCGCGCTGACCCGGTCGACACAGGGGGCGGAGCACTTGTCGATGTAACCGAGCAGACACGGCCGACCGATCTGTCCGGCACGCTTGAAGACACCGCTGCTGCACGTGCGCATGGGGAAGACACGCAACAGCTGGTCAAGCGTCTCCCTGATCGCCCACGCATGGGCATACGGACCGAAGTATCGCGTCCCCTTGCGCTTGGCTCCGCGCATCACCTGGGCGCGAGGAAACTCCTCACCCAACGTGACGGCGAGATAGGGGTAGGACTTGTCGTCGCGATACTTGACGTTGAAACGCGGGTCGTACTCCTTGATCCAGGAGTACTCCAGCTGCAACGCCTCGACCTCGTTGGCCACGACGGTCCACTCGACGCTGGCACCGGTCGTGACCATCGACCGTGTGCGCGGGTGCAACGCCGAGAGATCCTGGAAGTAGGACGAGATCCGGGAACGCAGGGAGTTGGCCTTGCCAACGTAGATGACCCGGCCGTCGGGATCGCGGAACCGGTAGACGCCGGGATCGACAGGGATCTCCCCGGGTCCTGGGCGGTACGACGACGGATCGGCCACAACCCAACTCTATGAGGGGGATGTGACGTGGGAGACGATGACAGGCCCGTGGCCGGTTCAGCGCAGCCCCCGCACGAACCCACCTGCCGCTCGCACGTCGTTGACCCTCGACTCCCACGTCATCCCGACTCCCAGCAAGACCCCTCCGACGATGAACAACAATGTCCAGCGCGGGATGAAGGCAGCGACCGGCCAGATGTTGCGCAGCGCCAGCAGCCCGGTCGCGACAACCCCGATAGCAAAGGGCGCAGCGAGCCTGACCTGTACGCCCAGAGCCACCAAGGCCACTGACGCGAAGGCCACGAACAGCCCGCGCCAGGAGATGGGCTCGCCAAGGGCCAGGAACAATGACGGAGACAGAGCCAACCCCATCCCCGGCCCAAGGCAACGCCAGGTCGACTCGCGGGGGTCGCGCCGCAGCCGTCGGACCCCGTAGAACAACAGCGCCATGGCCGCAGGAACCGTGTACCACTCAACAATCTGAATGTTGTTGTCCGCCAAGCGGATCCATGAAGCGACCGTCAGCAGAAGACCGCTGACCCAGCCGGCTTTGCGCCGATCCTCGGACAGGTATGCCGTGATGCCCGCTGCGACGCCAAGCACCGTGAGCTCGAGAGCTCGATGCGATGGCGAGCTTTCCGCCATCGCCAGGCCAGCCACCGCCCAGGTCACCGACAGCCCCTCGGCAACTCCTCGCGTCAGGGCCGCCTCGCGCAGCGTCTGCGACGCCACAAGTCCCAGCGAGCCGATCACCGCGATCACCAGCCCGTGGAACGGCCAAGGCGCCTCCGCAAACGTCAGCCACTGTGCCGCGCCGAAAAGGGCGAACAACCCTGCCACAGCGAGGAACCCGGCCCTGACCAGCTCCCGACGCTCGGTCAGCGCGCAGGCAAGAGCGGTCAACGCGATCACCGTCCACGCAAGTGGGTCGACCAGGTCGTCGTAGTAGGCGCAGACGCGCATGATCGCCAACAACGCCGACCCGAGCACGAGGAGCGTGTCGTGCCCCCACGCCCGGGCGCCCCAGAGCAGGACCAGGGCCGCAACGACAAGCACCGCCATCGACGTCCAGAACCCGGCGCCATACAGGATCGGCATGACCGCGAGCGTTGCGACGAATACGCCTGCGGTGTGGCGCCGCTCAGGCGAAACGCGATGGCTCGCGATGGTGATCCGCGGCAACAATGCGAGGACCACCAACGCGGTCACCGGCAGCAACCATGGACCAACGTCCCCGCTCAGCAGATC
>DASVHT010000239.1:0-16227 GCA_036382455.1 Dermatophilaceae bacterium | reverse complement strand
TCAGGCCGGCCGCAACGCGTGCGATGGCGGACTTCTGCGCGGGGTTCATCCCGGCCTTCACGCGGAAGCCGGGTTCCTCGGCGCTGCGTCCACCCACGGTCGTGGCGCCGCCGTGGACCTTGACGACCAGTCCCCTTGCGGCCAGTACCTCGATGTCGCGACGCACGGTCATGTCGGAGACGCCAAGGACATCGACGAGCTCGGACACGCGTGCACCGCCGTTGCGGTCGACCTTGCGCAGGATGGCCTCTTGTCGTTGTCGCGCCAGCACGCCGTCCTCCTTGTCTGTCGGCCCATCTGTGGGGCATTCTGCCATGACTTTGTTGATTCTCGTTGGGAACGTTGCAAAATTAGGTCCATTGTCCACATAAGGGAACATCACCCTCGGTGACTCGGCCGTGCGAACGGCCCACCGGACGACCTGACAGAATGGCGCGCATGCCCGCGCACCATGCCCCGCCGACCACCGGCAAGCCGCGTCTGCTGTCGGGCATGCAGCCGACCCACGACTCCTTGCACCTGGGCAACTACCTCGGCGCCTTGGTCAACTGGGTGCAGATGCAGGAGACCCACGACGCGTTCTACGTCGTGGTCGACCTGCACGCGATCACTGTCGAGGTCGCGCCAGCCGCGTTGCGCGAGCGGACCCGTCGTACGGCCGCGCAGTACCTCGCAGGTGGCGTGGACCCCACCCGATCCACGGTCTTCGTGCAGAGCCACATCAGCGAGCACGCCGAGCTCGCCTGGGTTCTGTCCTGCCTCACCAGCTTTGGCGAGGCCAGCCGGATGACGCAGTTCAAGGACAAGTCCGGCAAACATGGCACCGGGGGCACAACCGTGGGCCTGTTCGGCTATCCGGTGCTGATGGCGGCCGACATCCTGTTGTACGACGCGGAGCAGGTCCCGGTCGGAGAGGACCAGCGTCAACACCTCGAGCTGACCCGTGACCTCGCCGGTCGGTTCAACAGTCGCTACGGCCAGACCTTCACCGTCCCCGAACCGCACATCATCAAGGGAACCGCCAAGATCCACGACCTGCAGGACCCCACGTCCAAGATGAGCAAGTCCGCGACGAGCCAGAACGGCGTGATAGACCTGCTCGAGGACCCCGGGGTCATCGCCAAGCGGATCAGGTCCGCCGTGACCGACACGGAGCGCGAGATCCGTTTCGACCAGGCGAAGAAACCCGGTGTCTCCAACCTGCTCTGCATTCTCGGCGCGTTGTCAGGGCGGTCGATCGAGGCGCTCGAGGCCGACTACAGCTCCCGGCCGGGCTCGGGTTACGGGGACCTCAAGAAGGACGTTGCCGAGATCGTCGTGGACACCGCGACGCCGTATCGCGATCGCACCCTGGCGTTGCTGGCTGACCCCGCCGAGCTCGACCGGATACTCGCCGAGGGCGCTGAACGGGCCAGGGATGTTGCCAGCGCCACGTTGGCCAGGGTGTATGACCGGGTCGGCTTCCTGCCGAGCAAGCGATAGTCGCGAACGTGAACGTGATCGGCGTCTCCATCGCCATCCCTGCGCCCTTTGCCGGTGAGCTCCAGCGGCTGCGCGCCTCGTTCGGAGATCCTTCGGCCGAGCTGATCCCGACCCACGTCACGCTCCTGTCGCCGACCGAGATCACGCAAGACCAGGTTCCTGAGATCCACGGCCACCTCGAGCGGGTGGCCGCCGAGCAGCAGCCGTTCACCATGCGACTGCGCAGCACCGGCACGTTCCGACCGATCTCTCCGGTTGTCTTTGTCCAGGTGGCGGGCGGCATCAGTGAGTGTGAGCGGATCGAGCAGGCCATCCGTACCGGCCCTTTGAAGCGGGAGGCGCGGTTCTACTATCACCCGCACGTCACGATCGCCCACCACGTCGATGACGCCGCCATGGATCGTGCCTTCAACGAGCTGGCTTCGTACGAGTGCTCATTCGAGGTTGAGGCTTTCCACCTCTACGAACAGGGCGACGACCTCGTCTGGCGCCAGGTCCGCGGCTTCGACTTTGGAACCGGGGCGAATGGCCCACCCGGTCAGATGAAGTGAAGCCTCTGCTGACCCGGTTTCGCGCGAGCAAGGCCTGGGGGGCGTGGAAGCGCTACGGGCAGGCTCGGGGCAATATTCTGGCCGCAGGCGTCGGCTACTTCGCCTTCTTCTCGATCTTCCCCGCCGTCGCGCTTGCGTTCACCGTCTTCGGGTTCGTCCTGAGGGGGCACCCGGAGCTCCTGGGCTCGATCGCTGACAATGTGAATGCAAACCTGCCCGGCTTCGTCAAGGATGCTCAACACCCCGATGGGCTCATCCCGATCCTGGCCCCGCACGCAGCGGCGTTGACGATCACCGGTGTCGTCGCTTTCGTCAGCCTCGTGCTGGCCGGAATGGGTTGGCTGGGGGCTGTTCGCGAGGGCGTACGTGCAGTCTTCGGGGTCCAGGGGTCCGCGGGCGGCGTGATCAGCAACAAGCTTCGCGACCTCGGTGTGCTCTTCACCCTCGGGCTGGGCATCGCGCTGTCCGCCGTGCTGACCAGCGTCGTCGGCGTGTCCGCAGGCTGGATCGCCGAACGGATCGGAATGTTCGGTGAGGGCTGGATCCTCGTGCTGGCTGTGTTCGCGGTCAGCGTCCTGTCAGACACGGGTCTGATGCTGCTGCTGCTGCGGGTGCTCTCCGATGTGCCGGTGCCATGGCGCGACCTGCTGCAGGGGGCCCTCGTGGGTGGGGTCGGGTTCAGCCTGCTGAAGCTCTCCGCCACGACGGTGCTGCCTCGGGTGACCGCCAACCCGTTGTTCGCCTCGATCGCGATCGTGATCGGCTTGTTGTTCTGGCTGAACCTGATCGCGCGGCTCACCCTGATCTCGGCGGCGTGGGCAGCCAACGACGTCGATGCGATTCGCACTGACGGTCTGCACAGCCTGGACCACGGCCCGGATCCGGTGCCCATGACAGGGACGAGCGCAACCCGCGGCGACTCGGTGCCGACCTTCGGGGCGCGGTCCGGTGACCGTACGACGCTGGCGGCCGGTGCCGTTCTCGGGGCCGCGGCGCTGCTGGCCGCGGGAGTGTTGGTCCGCGGCCTACGGTCTGCTGTCGGCCCGACCCGGCGTTGAGCACGGGCGTTCGAGTCGTGTGGCAAAGCAGCGAAGGAGGCTCAGCTACGCCGCCGGGAGATGCGGCGCGCCGCCCAGGAGCCCACGAGAGCCACCCCGCCGAGCAGACCGGCCACGCCGACCCAGGGCGGCAGCCCGAGCGGCCGAGCCGATCCGGCCGCTCCTTGCTGGTCGACGCCGCCCGCCCCCGAAGTGCCGGGCCCTCCGGCAGCGAGCCTCGCGGTGCCGGGCTCGACCAGCTCGCCGATCGGGGTGAGTGAAGGGCCGTGGGCGAAGGCCCAGTCAAGGATTGCCGCCGTTGGTCGCCAGCTGCCGTTGGCGCTGGACAGCTCGGTCACGATGTAGGTCTTGCCCCCGCGTGTGGCCGCAGCGATGAAGGTCTGCTTGGCGGCGATCGTGTAACCGTTCTTGATGCCGACGGCCCCGTCGTAGTTGAAGAGCAGCCTGTTGTGGTTGTTGATCTTGAATCCCGGCAGCATCTTGCCGTCGCTGGACCTGCCCCCGGGGAACGAAGCCGTCTTGGTGCTGACGTAGCTGCGGAAGCTGGGGAGCTTCATCGCCGCACGACCGATCAGCGCCAGGTCGTACGCGCTGCTGGTCTCACCGGGCTGGTCCAGGCCACTTGGGTCCCTGGCCAGTGTGTCGAGCGCGCCGAGCTGTGCCGCGGTCGCGTTCATCTCTTCCAGGGTCACGGCGACGCCGCCGTTCGCCCGCGCCAGGGCGTAGGCCGCATCGTTGCCCGAAGCCATCAGCAGACCCTGGAAGAGCGACTGCACGGTGTATTCCGTTCCGGCAAGGATGCCGATGCGGCTCCCCTCGACGCGTACGTCCGCAGGTAGCACCATCACCTTCGCGGTCAACTTCAGGCGCGGGATCAGGGTCAACGCTGTCAGCGTCTTGAGGGTGCTGGCCGGCAGGTGGCGCGCGTGCGGAGCCCTGGCCGCCAGGATCTGCCCCGTGTCCAGGTCCGCGATCAGGAACGACGCCCCCGGCATGGCCGGCGGTGCCGGGACACCGGGCGCGAGGTTGACGATGACCCCGTCCTGGGTGAGCTGCGAGCCGCCCACCGTGGCACTCCCCGCAGCGTGCACGGGAGAAGCGACGCCGCTGAGGCAGATCGTGCCCACGGCGATGAGCGAGAGGCTCAGAGCGCGGGCGCGGAGGGCATAACGAAGAGCAGTCATCGAACCAGCAGCCTAACCGCTGCCGCTCGGGGCATCGGGTGGACTCGCCTGTACCCTCTGCGCCATGACTGAAGTCGCGGGCGCCATGACACGGATCTCGGGAGACACAGACGGACCGGCGCTGGACGGGTTCTGGGCGGTGATCCCTGCGGGGGGCGCGGGAACACGGCTGTGGCCGCTGTCCCGCTCGTCGTCGCCGAAGTTCCTGCACGATCTGACCGGCGCCGGGCGCTCGCTGCTCCAGGCGACCTGGGACCGGCTTGAGCCCTTGTGCGGTGACCACATCATGGTGGTGACAGGCGTCTCTCACGAGGCGGCCGTTCGGGCCCAGATCCCGGGCCTGGCGTTGGCCAATATCGTCGCAGAGCCATCGCCGCGGGACTCCATGGCGGCGATCGGGCTGGCCGCGGCGATGCTCGAACGCCGTGACCGCGACGCCGTCATCGGCTCCTTCGCGGCGGACCACATCATCGGCGAGCCCGAGATGTTCGCCGAGTGCGTCCGTGAGGCGGTCGCGGTCGCACAGACTGGCCTGCTCGTGACGATCGGCATCGAACCGTCCGGTCCCGCAACGGGCTTCGGCTACATCCAGGTGGGCGATCGACTGGCGATCCCGGGCGCTCCGAACGTCAGGGCGGTTCGGTCCTTCGTGGAGAAGCCTGACGAGCCGACGGCGCGCAGATACCTGGATACCGGCGAATACCGTTGGAACGCCGGGATGTTCGTCGTCAAGGCGTCGGTCCTGCTCGACCTGCTGGCTGAGTTCCATCCGACCATGGCTGCCGGCCTGCGTGCCGTCGCCGCCGAGCCAGGACGTCTGACGGAGCTGTGGCCGGGGCTGGCCAAGGTGGCCATCGACCACGCGGTGGCCGAACCTGCCGCAGCAGAAGGGCGTGTGGCTGTCGTGCCCGGGCGCTTCTCCTGGGACGACGTGGGCGACTTCACCTCACTCGGTGCGTTGCTGTCCGACACGGCCGACGTCCCGGGGCTGAAGGTCCTGGGTGACGTCGACCTGGTGCTGGCGAAGGACACGACGGGCGTGGTCATTCCTGGTTCGGGCCGCACGGTCGCCGTGCTCGGTCTGGACGAGATCGTTGTGGTGGACACCCCCGACGCGCTCCTCGTCACGACCCGTGAGCACGCCCAGGACGTCAAAGCCCTCGTCGACCTGCTCAAGGCAACCGGCCGCGTGGATCTCACCTGAGTCGGCACGGCCGCGGCACATAGCGCACGTGAGTCATTGATGGCGCACGAACGCTGATGCGCTGTGAATGACAGACCTGCTCGATGTGACCAGGGTCCGCTGGTGAGCTGGCCACTGAGCCCACCCTGGCGGGGGGGTGGTGCGTTCATTAGGCTCGCGGCATGGCTGAATCCCCCGGCGCGCGCAGCGAGTCCGACCTACCCATCGCCCAGGTCTATGACCAGCTGGCCCTCGACGGCTTCGATGCACCGGAGCGGCTCGGCGCGCCGGGGAAGTTTCCGTTCACCCGAGGTGTCTATCCGAGCATGTACACGGGGCGGCCGTGGACGATGCGGCAGTACGCAGGGTTCGGCAATGCCAAGGAGTCCAACGAGCGGTACCACCAGCTGGTGAAGGCCGGCACCGGTGGCCTGTCCGTGGCCTTCGACCTTCCGACCCAGATGGGCTATGACTCCGACGAGGCGATCGCCCACGGTGAGGTCGGCAAGGTCGGCGTCGCGATCGACTCCATCGATGACATGCGCACGCTGTTCCGTGGGTTGCCGCTGGACGAGGTCAGCACGTCGATGACGATCAACGCGCCTGCCGCGACGCTGCTGCTGATGTACCAGATGGTGGCGGCCGAGGAGGGCATCGCCGGCAAGCAGCTGACCGGCACGATCCAGAACGACGTCCTCAAGGAGTACATCGCACGCGGCACCTACATCTACCCGCCGAAGGAGTCTCTGCGCCTGATCAGCGACATCTTCACCTACTGCCACAAGGAGATTCCGCGCTGGAACACCATCTCAATCTCTGGCTATCACATGGCGGAGGCGGGAGCCACGCCCGCGCAGGAGATTGCGTTCACGCTCGCCAACGCCAAGGAGTATGTGCGCACCGCGCTCGCCGCCGGCTTGGAGATCGACGACTTCGCCCCGCGCCTCTCCTTCTTCTTCGTTGCGCGCACGACACTGCTGGAGGAGGTTGCCAAGTTCCGGGCCGCCCGCCGGATCTGGGCCCACATCATGAAGGACGAGTTCGGCGCCAAGAACCCCAAGTCCCAGATGCTGCGCTTCCACACCCAGACCGCAGGCGTCCAACTGACCGCCCAGCAGCCCGAGGTCAACATGGTGCGGGTTGCGCTCCAGGGCCTGGGGGCCGTTCTGGGTGGCACGCAGTCGCTGCACACGAACTCTTTCGACGAGGCCATCGCGCTGCCGAGCCAGAAGGCCGCCCGGCTGGCTCTGCGGACCCAGCAGGTCATCGCCTACGAGACGGATGTGACCAAGACGGTCGACCCCTTCGCGGGGTCCTATGTCATGGAGTCCATGACCAACGACATGGAGGGCGCGGTCGTTGACCTGATCCAGGCCGTCGAGGATCGTGGTGGCGCCGTGGCCGCGATCGAGCAGGGCTTCCAGAAGGCAGAGATCGAACGCTCGGCCTACCGCATCGCTCTGGAGATCGACGGGGGAGAGCGCACCATCGTGGGTCTCAACAAGTTCACCCTCGACGAGGAGGACTCGTACGAACCGCTGCGTGCGGATCCGATGATCGAGGCCGACCAGTGCGAGAGCCTGGCGGTGCTGCGGAAGGTTCGCGACAACGACGCCGTATCCCGTGCGCTGGACGGCGTTCGCGCCGCCGGTGCAGGAACGGACAACGTCCTCCTTCCCATGAAGGAGGCCCTGGCCGCCCACGCCACGGGTGGCGAGATCGCCCACGCGCTGCGCGACGTCTGGGGCGTGTACGTTCCGCACGACGCATTCTGAGCACAAGTCGTCCCCAGCGTGACGGCAGGTAGGTTTAGCGCTCGTGAAGCCTCAGCGTGATCTCCCTTCCGCCGCGGCCGTCCTGCGCGAGACGCTGGCCGAGCTGGAGGGCGAGCTCATCGCGTTCCGCCGTGACATCCATGCCCATCCCGAGCTGGGGCGAGGCGAGGTCCGCACCACCACCCTCGTCGCGGACCGGCTGAGGGCCGCCGGGATCCGGGTGCGGCTGCTTGCCGGCAGCGGACTGGTGGCGGACCTCGGGCCGGTCGACCCGGCATACCGCGTGGGGCTGCGGGCGGACCTGGACGCCTTGCCGGTGGCTGAAAGAACCGGCCTGCCGTTTGCCTCGCAGAATGACGGGGTCTGCCATGCCTGCGGCCATGACCTCCACACAGCCGCAGTCCTCGGTGCGGGTCTGGCGCTTCAGCGGCACCTCGACTCCCTGGCGGCACAGGGGACGGCCGTGCGCCTGATCTTCCAGCCGGCCGAAGAAGTCATTCCCGGCGGAGCGCAGGAGGTCATCAGCCAGGGCGGCATCGAGGGCGTCGACCGCATCTTCAGCATTCACTGCGACCCCACCCTGGACTTCGGTCAGGTGGGACTGCGCGAGGGCCCCATCACCGCGGCGGCCGATGCGGTCACGATCACGCTCAGCGGGCGCGGCGGGCACACCGCGAGACCGCATCTGACCCAGGATCTGACCTACGCGCTGGCCAAGCTCGTCACGGATGTCCCCGCGGTGCTCTCGCGCCGGGTCGACCCGCGGGCAGGGGTCGCACTGGTGTGGGGAAGCATCCACTCCGGCAGCGCACGGAACGTCATTCCCTCGACCGGAGTCATCAGCGGCACCCTGCGGATGCTGGATGCGCAGGTGTGGGACGACATCGGGCCCCTGTTGGACGAGGCCGTGCACGCGGTGATCAGCCCGTATGACGTGACTGCGAAGGTCGAGCACGTGCGTGGCGTGCCACCGGTGGTCAACGACCCTGCCTCGATCGAGATCCTGCGTCATGCGACCGTCGCCGCATTCGGCCATGACGCCGCACAGACGACGTTGCAGTCCCTGGGCGGTGAGGACTTCGCGTGGTACCTGCAGGAGGTGCCGGGGGCCCTGGCTCGGTTGGGGACACGCACCCCGGGCGGCGAGACCTATGACCTGCACCAGGGCGACATGGTGGTGCACGAGGGAGCAGTGGTTGCGGGGGCGAGGTTGTTGGCCGCGACGGCACTGGCAAACGGCGCAACGTAACGATCCTGACACATCCGTGTGCCTTCGCACGCCGGGTGGCCGCGGGCAGTAGAGTCACGAAAAGTTGCACCGTTTGGTGCATTTCAACATAAGGAGAGCGCCTTGCGTTCATCGATGAAGGTTGCGGCCGTGGTCTCTGTCGCTGCCATGGTCCTGGCGGCTTGCGGGAACAAGCCCACCACCACGACCCCCGGGGCCACATCCACGAGCGGCGGCTCGACCACGACAGCCGGTAAGGCGTTCAAGGCCTGCATGGTGCTTGATACCGGCGGCGTCGACGACCGCTCGTTCAACCAGTCGTCGTGGGCAGGTCTTCAGGCGGCCAACAAGACGAACCCCAACATCGCAATCTCGTACATCGCCTCGAACTCCCAGAACGACTACGTCCCCAACCTCACGGCAGAGGTCAACAAGGGTTGCGACACTGTCATCGCGGTGGGCGGCCTGATGGGCGACGCGGTCAAGAAGGTCGCCGCGGCGAACCCCAAGCAACAGTTCGCCGAGATCGACAACGGGTCCTTGGGTCCCAACGTCTATGGCCTGCAGTACAACACGGCACAGGGCGGCTTCCTTGGCGGCTATCTCGCAGCCGGCATGACCAAGACCGGCAAGGTCGCGACCTTCGGTGGCCTGAACATCCCGCCCGTGACCATCTACATGGATGGTTTCTGGGAGGGCGTGCAGTACTACAACAAGACAAAGAACAAGACCGTCCAGGTCCTTGGCTGGGACGAGAAGAACCAGAAGGGCGGCACGTTTGCCACGTCCTTCACCGACCAGAACAAGGGTCGCTCGATCTCCCAGGCTTTCGTCCAGCAGGGTGCAGACATCCTCTTCCCCGTTGCGGGTGGCACCGGCCTGGGTTCGGGCGCCGCGGCTCAGGCTTCCGGCGGCAAGGTCAGTGTGCTGTGGGTTGACACCGATGGCTGCGTGAGCGCTGCGCAGTACTGCAAGTTCTTCCTGACCAGCGTGACCAAGAACCTGACCGACTCCGTAACCAAGTACACCGTGGACTCCGCCGCTGGCACGTTCCCGACCGGCAGCTACATCGGTGACCTCAAGAACGCGGGCACAGGTCTGGCGCCGTTCCACGAGTTCGAGAGCAAGGTGCCCGCGGGTCTCAAGAGCGAGGTCGACCAGGTCAAGGCGGACATCATCTCCGGCAAGATCGCCATTACCTCGCCCAGCCAGCCGAAATGACGGTTGACTTGATGTAGCAATCCTGAGGGGGGAGCACCCGCATGCTCCCCCCCTCACGATTCGCTGGAATGGTCTTCGCCCGAACCGGTTCTGGAGGTCACGCTGAAGCTCGAACTGCGAGGTATCACCAAGCGCTTCGGTCCGCTGGTGGCCAACGACGCGATCGATCTTGTGGTTCATCCCGGCGAGATCCACGCGCTTCTCGGCGAGAACGGGGCGGGCAAGAGCACGCTGATGAATGTCCTCTACGGGCTCTACCAGCCTGACAGCGGCGAGATCCTGATCGATGACCTGCCGGTCACCTTCAAGGGTCCTGGCGACGCGATGGCTGCAGGAATCGGCATGGTCCATCAGCACTTCATGCTGATTCCGGTATTCACGGTCGCCGAGAACGTCGAGCTAGGGCACGAGCAGACCCGTCGCCTCGGGTTCCTCGACCATCGCAGCGCGCGACGCCTGGTGGCTGAGGTGTCCGCTCGTTACGGCCTGGACGTTCCCCCAGACGCCCTCGTGGCCGACCTGCCGGTGGGGGTGCAGCAACGGGTCGAGATCGCCAAGGCGCTGGTCCGCGACGCAAGCGTGCTCATCCTCGACGAACCGACCGCTGTACTCACCCCGCAGGAAACCGACGAGCTGATGCAGGTCATGCGGGCTCTGCGCGACGGCGGGACGTCGATCGTCTTCATCACCCACAAACTGCGTGAGGTCCGTGCCGTCGCCGACCGGATCACCGTCATCAGGCGTGGCAAGGTGGTGGGTGAGGCGTCGCCCAGCTCCCCGTCAGCCGAGCTCGCTTCGATGATGGTCGGCCGGCCCGTCCAGCTGACGGTCGACAAAACCGCTGCTGCCCCAGGTGAGCCCGTCCTCGATGTCGAGTCGTTGCATGTGGTCAACGACAGGGGCCAGGTTCTCGTCGACGACGTCAGCTTCTCGGTCCGCGCGGGCGAGATCTTCGCCGTCGCCGGGGTCCAGGGCAACGGCCAGACCGAGCTGACCGAGTGCCTGATCGGACTCACCCGTCCCACGTCAGGACGGATCCGGATCGCAGGGGATGACGTGACCCGCGAAAGCATCGACGAGATCCTCTCGCGCGGGGTCGGCTACGTTCCCGAAGACCGCTCCCACGACGGACTTGTGGGAGCCTTCAGCCTGGCGGAGAACCTCGTTCTCGATATCTTCGACCAGGCGCCCTTCGCGAAAGGCATGTCACTGGATCTCAAAGCCATCGCCGACAACGCGGAGCAGAGGGTCCAGGAGTTCGATATCCGTACCATGTCGATCGCGGCCAATGCCTCGACGCTGTCCGGGGGCAACCAGCAGAAGCTTGTTCTGGCCCGCGAGCTGTCCCGCCCGCTCCGGCTCCTCGTAGTGGCCCAACCCACACGCGGCGTCGACGTGGGGTCTCAGGAGTTCGTCCACAGGCGGATCATCGAGGAGCGTGACAACGGCGCAGCAGTGGTGCTCATCTCCAGCGAGCTCGACGAGGTGCTCGCTCTGGCTGACCGCATCGCGGTGATGTTCCGGGGTCGGATCATCGGCGAGGTGCCGGCCGGCACCCCAGCCGCGGAGATCGGGCTCCTGATGGCCGGGTCGACGGCCGGGGTGGCCCAGTGAGTGAGAACCAGCCGATCAGCGAGAACCAGCCTACGGCCGGGGGCTCCTCGTCGGCTCCCACCCAGCCGGGGTCGCCAACCGGAGACGATCGAACGAGCTTCGGCCGGCGGATGGTGGACGCCGTGCGGTACGGCAACAGCGCCGTCCTCACCCTGTTGGCCCTCGTTGTGGCCATGGCGGTTGGCGCCGTGCTGATCGCTGTGGCCGACCCCGACACCCGCGCTGCGGCCCAGTACTTCTTCTCCGCTCCCATGGACATGGTCAGCGCGGCAGGACGCGCGGTCTTCGGCGCTTACGCGGCGTTGTTCCATGGGGCGATCTTCAACCCTGCGACCGCATCCAAGGGCACTCTGGCCGGTATCCTCGGTCCGATCTCCGAGACACTGGTCAACGCCACCCCCTTGATCGTGGGCGGCCTGTCGGTCGGGCTCGCCTTTCGAGCCGGCCTCTTCAACATCGGCGGCCAGGGCCAGATCATCATTGGCGCGATCTTCGCTGGCTACGTCGGATTCGCCTGGCACCTGCCTGTGGTGCTGCATCTGCTCGTCGGCATCATCGCCGGCATCGTCGGCGGCGCACTGTGGGGAGGTCTGGCCGGGTTCCTCAAAGCTCGTACCGGTGCGCATGAGGTCATTACGACGATCATGCTCAACTATGTGGCCTTCAACCTTCTGGGCTTTCTGCTCGGGCTCAAGGGTTTCCAGCGTCCGCCGTACGGGCAGGCCATCAGCAACGTGGTCGACGACAGCGCGAAGCTCCCGCCTCTGCTGGGCAACGGGCTGCGCGTCCACGCCGGGCTCTTCGTGGCGCTGCTGGCAGCCCTTGGTGTGTGGTGGCTGCTTTCTCGCAGCACCCTCGGGTTTCAGCTGCGTGCCGTGGGCGCCAATCAGTTCGCCGCACGCACAGCAGGCATGAGCGTCGAGCGCAACTACACCATGGTGATGATTCTGGCCGGCGGTCTGTCCGGTCTCGCCGGGGTGTCGCAGATCCTCGGCACCAACAGCGCGATCACGCAGGACATCGACGCCGGCATCGGGTTCGATGCCATCACGGTTGCCCTGCTGGCCAGGGCCACCCCGGGCGGAACAATCCTGGCCGGTCTGCTTTTCGGCGCGCTCCGGGCCGGTGGTGTACAGATGCAGTCCAGCACCGGCATCCCGATCGACCTGGTGCAGGTGATTCAGTCTCTCATCGTGCTCTTCATCGCAGCGCCCACCCTGATTCGTTCGATCTTCCGGCTCAAAGCCGCCCGCGGTGGGATCGGGCAGCAGCTCGCGAAGGGCTGGAACGGGTGAGCTCGCAGACATCACCGACCGCGCCCGGAGTGAGCAAGCCGGAAGTCATCGTCCGCTCGGTGGTCGAGGTCCCCATCAGCAACCGCCGCCGTCTGGTCACCGGAAGCGCATTGATCCTGGTCGGCCTGATCTGCGTCCTGCTGCTGGGCCTGGGCTCGCGGTCCGGGTATCACGCCTCGTTCCAGCTCGCACCGGCCGATGCGAGCATCAAGGTCCCAAACCTGACGCTTCCAGCCCGACTCACCGCGGTCCTGCTCGGCCTGGTCGTCATCGGACTGGGCGTGTTTCAGATCGCAAGGGGCTTTCGCAAGCGCGCCATGACATGGGTGCTCATCGCCACCGGGGCCTGCTTCATGGTCGCTTTCCTGTGCTGGGCGGCGACGGGCGGAAGCAAGGGCAGCACCCTTGACCTGCTCGGCCTGCTGCAGCAGTCCATCTTCCTTGCCATACCCCTGATCCTGGGTGCGCTGGCGGGGGTCTTGTGCGAGCGCTCAGGTGTCATCAACATAGCTATCGAGGGGCAGATGCTCTCCGGTGCCTGGGCGGGCGCCTTGGTCGGTACGCTCGTTCACAACAACGGCTTTGGCGTGGTGGCGGCGGTGATCGCCGGCGGGCTGATGGGTCTGCTGCTCGCCGTCTTCGCCATCCGGTACTACGTCAACCAGGTCGTTCTCGGAGTGGTGCTCAACGTCCTCGCCCTCGGCCTCACCGGTTTCATCTACGACGCTCTCATGCAGCCCAACCAGGACACCATGAACAACCCCGGCTTCTTCGACCCGATCAAGATCCCTGTGCTGGGCGACGTGCCGATCGTGGGGCCTCTGCTGTTCAACACCAACGTCATCGTCTATCTCACCTACATCCTGATCGTCGTCATCGACGTGGCCCTCTTCAGGACCCGGTGGGGACTACGCGCACGGGCGGTCGGTGAGCATCCCGAGGCAGCCGACACCGTGGGCATCAACGTCGCCCGCACGCGTTACCGCAACGTCGTCTACGGCGGCATGGTGGCGGGCCTGGCAGGTGCGTTCCTCACCATCGGCGCCGTGGGTGCATTCACAAAGAACATCTCCTCGGGCAAAGGCTTCATCGCGCTGGCAGCAGTCATCTTCGGTCGATGGAGTCCCCGCGGCGCTATCGGTGCAGCCCTCTTGTTCGGATTCGCAGACGCGTTACAGACCGTGTTGTCCTTCACCCAGACCCCGGTCACGATCCCGTCCAGCTTCCTGGCAATGCTGCCGTACCTCGCCACCCTGTTCGCTGTGGCCGGACTCGTGGGAAGGGTCCGGGCGCCTGCTGCGGACGGTGAACCCTATGTCAAGGGCTGATCCCTTGAGCCACACCGCGTCCGTCGACTGGGATCTCCTGCACGTCAAGGCAACCGAGGCTATGCAACGGGCCTATGCGCCGTACAGCAACTTCCCGGTCGGTGTGGCGGGGCTGGTCGACGACGGACGCATCGTGTCCGGCTGCAACGTCGAGAACGCGGCCTACGGCGTGGCGCTGTGTGCCGAGTGCGGGATGGTCTCGGCGCTGCACCTGAGCGGCGGTGGGCGGCTGGTGGCGGTGTCCTGCGTCAGTGCCGGCGGCGATGTGCTGATGCCCTGCGGAAGGTGCCGGCAGCTGTTGTGGGAGAACGGTGGACCGGGCTGCGAGGTCATGACAGCCTCGGGCGTTCGCACCATGGCCGAGGTCCTGCCGGAGGCCTTCGATCGTGACGATCTCGACAACGTCAACCCACCCCCGCGGATCTAGGCAGTTTGTACGGGTCCGACCCGCCGATCTAGGCAGTTTGTGCGGGTCCGACCAGCCCGGCACACCGCGTGAGGCAAGATTCGTACGTGGCCAATTCCTTTGATGCCGTTGATGTCATTATTGCCAAACGCAACAAGCAGGAGCTGTCCGGCGAACAGATCGACTGGGTGATCGACGCCTATACGCGGGGAGCCGTGGCCGACGAGCAGATGTCGTCGCTGGCCATGGCGATCCTGCTCAATGGCATGACCCACCGGGAGATCTCCCGATGGACCGCGGCAATGATCGCGTCCGGCGAGCGGATGGACTACTCGTCGTTGTCCCGTCCAACTTCGGACAAGCACTCGACCGGCGGGGTCGGCGACAAGATCACCCTCCCCCTGGCACCGCTGGTCGCGGCGTGCGGCGTTGCGGTTCCTCAGCTTTCGGGTCGAGGGCTGGGCCACACCGGTGGGACGCTCGATAAGCTCGAGTCGATCCCCGGCTGGCGCGCGGCCCTGTCCAAGGACGAGATGATGCGGCAGCTCGAGGACGTTGGCGCTGTGATCTGCGCCGCCGGCGACCGTCTTGCGCCTGCCGACAAGAAGCTCTATGCCCTGAGAGACGTCACCGGCACCGTCGAGGCCATCCCGCTCATCGCGAGCTCGATCATGAGCAAGAAGATCGCTGAAGGGACCCGCGCGCTGGTGCTCGACGTCAAGGTGGGATCCGGAGCGTTCATGAAGGATGTCGACTCTGCCCGTGAGCTGGCGCGCACGATGGTCGAGCTCGGCAAGGACGCCGGAGTGACAACGGTGGCGCTGCTCACCAACATGCAGACCCCGCTCGGTCTGACCGCGGGCAACGCCCTCGAGGTGCGCGAGTCCGTCGAGGTCCTGGCGGGCGGTGGCCCGCCGGATGTCGTGGAGCTGACCTTGGTTCTTGCCCGGGAGATGCTGGCCGGGGCCGGCCGTGGGGACGTCGACCCGGCTGACGCACTCCGGGACGGACGAGCCATGGACGTATGGCGTCGCATGGTCACCGCCCAGGGTGGTGACCCGTCCGCGGCACTACCCGTCGCGAGGGAGACCCACCAGATCCTGGCTCCGGGCTCCGGTGTGCTGACCCAGCTGGACGCCCTTCGGGTCGGAGTCGCGGCCTGGCGGCTGGGCGCCGGGCGGGCGCGCAAGGAGGACAAGGTCCAGGCTGGTGCTGGCATCGAGATGCACGCGAAACCCGGCGCAGTCCTGCGAGCTGGCGACCCGCTGATGACACTTCACACCGACACCCCCGAGAAGCTCGACCGCGCTGTCGAGGCACTGGATGGTGCGTATTTCATTGCGCCAGAAGGCTCCCGGCCCGACCTGCTGCCGCTGGTGATCGACCGGATCAGCTGACCCCTTGCTCAGGACAGGCCGGTTTGCTCAGTTCAAGCCGGTTTGCTCACTTCAAGCCGGTCGGATCGTGCAATATCGGCGCGAGAACCGGCCTGAAATGAGCAAGGCCTGCACGCCCGCACTACTGTGAGCGGATGCCCCAACTCATCACCGAACCCGCGCGCATCCCGGTCCCTGGCGGCAAGATCATCAACGAGCACGTCGGCCTGATGAGCACCGGGACGCTGGCCGTTTCGGTCGCCCACATGATCGCCCCCGCCAACTGGGGGGAGCCTTTCCAGACACCGGAGTTCGACGAGATCACGCTGGTCCTCAAGGGCTCGGTGGTCGTCGATCACGAGGGCGGGCCCACGACCGCCCTGGCCGGGCAGTCGATCCTCACCAACGCAGGGGAGCGCATCCGATACTCCTGCGGACCGGAAGGCGCCGAGTACGTCGCCGTCTGCCTCCCGGCGTTCGCGCCCGACACGGTCAACCGCGAGGACTGATTGCTCACCGACGACAC
>DASVHT010000238.1:0-1544 GCA_036382455.1 Dermatophilaceae bacterium | reverse complement strand
GGAGCCGCCCCCACGGCGAGGTCGCGCGCGCAGCAGCTGGGCGACGGACATGGGCAGCAGACCGAGGACCAGCTGCGCCAGGACGTCCGCGACGGGCTCGCCCGCGACGCCACCCTCGACCACGCCGGCGAGAAGGCCTAGTTAACGTGCCCACGGACGTTGTGAACGGTTGAGGAGGCATCCGGGCCTCATCCCAGGCTGTGGGTCTACGAGAACTCACTTCCTAGGAGGACCCGGATGCAGATCCACGGTAGAGCGAAGCTCGGACCGGCTGGGCGGCTGGCGCTGGCGCAGGCGGTCGCGGATGGAATGACGTTGAGGCAGGCCGCTGCGCGTTTCGGTGTCTCGGTGGCGACAGCTCATCGCTGGTGGCATCGACGGTTGGATGCCAGCGTCGATGAGCACGCTTCAGGGGTCTGGCTGTTCGACCGTTCCAGCCGCCCTCGGCGCAGCCCGCGGCTGCTTGACGCGATCGAGCAGGAACGCATCTGTGAGGCCAGGCGGCACACCGGGTGGGGACCACGGCTCGTGGCCGGCAGGACAGGACACCCTCACTCGACGGTGTGGAAGGTGCTGCATCGCCATGGACTCTCTCGGATCAAACGCTCACCGCGTGAGCCCGCCAGGCGCTATGAGTGGCCGTGCCCTGGAGATCTGCTGCATATGGACACTGCACGCCATGCGCGCTTTGAGCGTCCAGGTCATGCCGTGACCGGGGTTCGCGACAGAACGGGCGCTGAGAAGCGTGCGGGCTCGGGCTATGACTTCGCTCACGCAGTCGTCGATGATCACTCCCGCCTGGCCTACGTCGAGCTGCTCGGCGACGAACGAGCAGCAACGGTGACCGCGTTCACCGCGCGAGCACTCGACTGGTTCGCCGACCGTGGCATCCACGCCAAGCGCCTCATGACAGACAACGCGTGGGTCTACGTCAAGAACCAGTCCCTACGGGAGCTGCTCACCGCCCGGGAGATCAAGCACCTACGCACCCGGGCCTACCGGCCGCAGACGAACGGGAAGGTCGAGCGCTTCCACCAAACGATGGCACGAGAGTGGGCCTACGGCATGAGCTACCGATCACACCACCACCGCAACCGAGCTCTGCCACACTGGCTCGAGCACTACAACACGCGCAGACCACACTCAGGGATCGGCGACCAGCCACCCATCAGCCGCGTTCACAACCTACGTGGGCAGGACACCTAGGTGTAAATCCTGAGGACGTTGTTCATCCGGGTCTCCTTGGAGGCTGGGGGTGTCTAGACACCCAGCACCAAGGAGAACACCGGATGAAGCTGCACGCTAACGCGCGGCTCAGCGTCAAGGGACGCGAGCTGCTGACTGATCGGATATTGACCGGGGGTTGGTCGTTGGCGCAGGCGGCCGAGGCCGCCGGAGTGAGCGACCGCACGGCTTTCAAGTGGGTCGCCAGGTTTCGCCTGGAGGGCGGGCAGGGCCTGTTGGATCGCTCCTCGACACCAAAATGCTCTCCTTCTCGCACGCCGGAGGAGCGAGTTCAGGTGATCGCGGCGCTGCGGCGTCTG
>DASVHT010000237.1:0-4656 GCA_036382455.1 Dermatophilaceae bacterium | reverse complement strand
AGTAGAAACGCACTCACATGCCGCGATGAGGGCGGCTGCGCTCGCCCGGACATGCCGCGATGGGCGTGCGTTCTTGCCCGGTGAGCCATGGCTTTGTGGGATACCCGGAGATCCCACCCCCGGGTCATCTGAACGCACTCTCATACTTGAGTTGAGGGCGTTCGTGCTTGATCTTGGTCGTGGACCAGGTCGATCGCTAGTGCAGTCCGCGGATGCGTAGGGCGGCCTGGGTGCGGTCTCGTACCTGGAGCTTCGCGAGGACGTGCGAGACGTGGTTCTGGACGGTCTTGATGCTGACTCCGAGTGTGCGCGCGATCTCGGCGTTGCTGCGCCCTTCTGCAACCAGGGCGAGCACCTCACCTTCTCGTTCGGTCAGGTCGGCGCCGTGCCGCCGAGCGTTGCCGCCTCTGAGCACCCGTGCGGCGGCGCCCGGACCGAACACCGCGCCACCGGTCGCCACCGTTCGCACGGCGGCCAGGACCTCTTTGCTCGGACTCTGCCCGATTTCGGCTCTGAGACATCGAAAAATCTGGGATGTTGGCGGCTGAATTGCTCGATGAGCCGTCGGGTGATGGTCGGGCGAGCATCACCTCACCGGCCGCGACGACCCGGATCGCTGTGATGAGCTCGCCGGCCGGAGCGTCCTTGGGTAGGAATCCGCTCGCGCCGGCGGCGAGGTCCTCGTAGACATCGTCCGCTGCATGACAGGGGCACAGGCGCGCCTGACTCACGCGTCTTTTCGTGATGCGGCGGGTTGTCAATGGCGATGGACAGGACGACGGGTATGACCTGGTCGGCTCCTTCACCAGATCCGGCGCTGGTTATCAGTACTCCGTGCTGTCCGAACATTGCTCGACGGTGAGGGCTACGGGTCGGGTGCCCTGATCTGAGCGGGTGTCGGCTAGCCGGGTTCGCAGACGTGATGCTCGTGTATTCCCATGTCCCACCGGTCGTGGGGGTAAGCCCTTTCAGGCGGGGGCTGGCTCGAGCGCGGCGACGCTGGCGGGGAGGTCGTGTCGTTGGATGCTGAGGCCGATGCTGGCTGCGGTGAACCACAGGCTGATCACGGCCATGGGCATGACCGCGTTGGCCAGCATCAGCACCGACGCTGGGATGCCGATCAGGGCCAGGGGGCGCGGGAGGACCCGGAATCGCAGCGACACGACGCTGATGGTTCCAGCTAGCAGAGCCGCAGCGAATGCGCTGAACATGACCAGGACCCCGTAGGAGGCACCGAGCATGTATCGGGAGACGTCGGCGCTGGGGGCTGGGGCCTTGGAGAAGGTGATGCCTGCGGGCACTGCGGCATACAGTCCGGCGCCGATGAGCACGGTCACGGCGAAGGCGACGCCCGCACCCAAGGTGAGGGTTCGCGGACCGCGGCCCACCCCGGCCTGGGCCATACGCTCGTGGACGGTGGCCACGAACATCAGCAACAGGGGAGCGCCCGCTGCCAGGATGTAGGCAGAGATGAACCAGTGGGAAAGGCTGTGACCCGCATACCAGTCATGGATGCGGGCATCCGGCCAGCTCGAGGTGGGCGCGGCGTCCATGCCCAGACCCACGACGATGAAGACGACGGCGGCCAGCCCCGACAGTGGTGCGAGGCGACGAACTGCAGACATGAAGACTCCTTAAGTGTTTGGACGTCAGCTCCCGAGCCGGGTAGCCGGGCGGACGTCGATGGGTGAACAGTTGTGACGTTAGGGCGACCAGGGATGGTGGCGCGTCCACCGCAGGATCGGTCTTCCCCTGCAGGGTCCACCTTGGGATGGACGCGCCAGCGCACGGACCGGGCTACCGTCGGCTCCATGACCAATCGCCTGCACCTGGGGGACCTGCGTTTCGAGGCCTTCGTCGTTGCCCTGGCGGTGCTGGAGGTGTCATCGGTGCTCGTCAGCCGCACCCCGGCGCGCTGGGCGACTGTAGCCGTCACTGCGGCAAGCGCGTTGGTTCTCCTGGGCAGGCGTTGGCGTCCGTTGGTGTCGTGCATCTTGGCGTTTGCGCTGCTCACCGTGGAGGTGGCGTTGGTGCCGAAGTCCACGACGGCGCAGTTTGCCGGTTTGTTGGCGACCTTTGCGATCGCCGGGGCCGTCAACGTTGAGCGGGACGCCGTCATCGCTTGGGTGGCTGGTGCTGGAATGATCGCGTACGCGTCCTGGGGTGACCCACTTGGTGGCGGATTGTCCGACTGGTTGTTGTCGTTGGCTTTTGGCACGGCGTTGTGGGGTGCCGGCGTTCTGGTCACCCGCCGTGGCCGCCACGCGGCAACGATGGGCAGGCGGGCCAGAGATGCCGAAAACGACCGCGAGCAGCGAACTCGTGCCGCGGTGCTTGAGGAGCGCGCCAGGATCGCCCGGGAGCTGCACGACGTCGTGAGCCACGGACTGTCGGTAGCCATCGTCCAGACGGTCGCCGCTCGCCGCGAGCTTAACGATGTTTCACCCGACGAGGCGGTCCGCGACCTCGACCGCCGGTTGGCCGCGGTGGAGTCGACCTCACGTGATGCTCTGGCTGAGATGCGGCGGATGCTTGGCTTGCTCAGCACCGCGCAGGACTCCGGCGATCCGAGCGCCGATGAGATCGTGTTGCCGGCCGAGCCAACCCCTGGACTCGACCAACTGCCCACCCTGATCGACCGGGCGTCGGGCGCCGACCTGGATGTCCGTCTCGACTACGTGCCCGCACAGGTGGGCGAGCTGCCGCCAGGACTGGGCCTGGCTGTATTCCGCGTGGTGCAGGAGGCGTTGACCAACGTCGTCAAACACGCACCAGGCGCGACGGTGTGCGTCGCCATCGCGCGCCAAGGACCCGATGTGGTGGTGGAGATCACCGACGCCGGCGGTCGGCAAGGACCGCGCGAACAGGCAAGAGGGGGAAGGGGGCTCGTGGGCATGGCGCAGCGAGTCGGGCTTTATGACGGAACACTCACGGCGGGACCACGCCCGGGCGGCGGGTTCGCGGTCCACGCCACGTTCGCCAGTCCGCCCAACAGTGCATCGGCAGATACGGGCGGCCGCGGCGTGGACCTGGTTCGACCGTGATCAGAGTTGTCCTGGCTGATGACCAGACCCTCATCCGTGACGGGTTTCGCGCCCTGATCGACCGCGAGCCCGACCTGCGCGTGGTGGGGGAGGCGGCCGACGGGGTCGAGGCGGTCAGGGTCGTGCGCCAGTTTCGACCCGACGTGGTGCTCATGGACGTGCGGATGCCGCGGCTGGACGGGCTCAGTGCCACGCGCGAGGTTCTCGCGGCCAAGGACCCACCCCGGGTGCTGGTGTTGACGACGTTCGACCGCGATGACTGGGTGTTCGAGGCGTTGCGCTCCGGCGCGAGCGGGTTCCTGCTCAAGGACGTCCGGGCAACGCAGTTGACCGATGCCATTCGCACCGTGGCCGCCGGTGACGCGCTCCTGGCGCCATCGATCACCCGACGCTTCATCGAGGAGTTCGTCCGTGCCCGGCCGTCCGAGGCGCTGCGAGCACCCCACCCACCCCAGGAGCCGCTCACCGCGCGCGAGTTAGAGGTGCTTGGGTTGGTTGCGGCCGGCCTGTCCAATGCCGAGATCGCCGCCCGCCTGGTCGTTGAGCTCTCCACCGTGAAGACCCACGTGAACCGTCTGCTGGGAAAGCTTTCGCTGCGTGACCGCACCCAGGCCGTCGTCTACGCCTACGAGTCTGGCCTTGTGGGTCATCGCCGCGGTTCCGACGGCGCCTAACCCTGTCCCGGTGGACCCTCCCCCGTGACGGTGCAGGGTGGGCAGCGAGCGCCCGGCAGGGCTCGGCCTGCGACAGCGCGGGCGTTTCGGACTACGACACTGCTGCTTCCGGTGGTCCTGTTACCGATTGACCCGTTGCTGACGAAGCCACCCGTGAGACCTCGACTGCACGGAACCGATCATGGAGAGCGCCAATGTCTTCGCGGAATCCATTGTCCACACGCCAGTTTCAACCCCTGTGGCTCACCCAACAGTGATCAGCAAGCTTCTTCGAGCCTCACCGGTTCAGTCATGCACGGCGGCTGGCCACTCGGCGTGGAGTCGGCCACTCGGTCGATGAGGAAGCGATCGGACATGGCCCGATTCTGCGAGGACTTCGCAGGATAAGCCAAATGTCTGCCCGAAATCGGGCAGGAATGCTGGATGCTTCGAGTGCGAGGAGCGATTCACAACGCATGAGTGACTTGTGGCCCCGGGCGCATTATCTGACCGCTCGATCAACCCATGGGCTGCCAAGTGCCACTGCCTCAGCGATGCGCTTCGCGGGCATCCCTTCGAACCCGACGTTGCCGTTGGACTGGTCGACCTCCTCGACAAATGGCTCGCTGAGTCACCGTCCCGATTGCGGAACGGCCAGCGGAGCATGCGGCCACCGCGCACCGCTGTCTCCGGTCGTCCCGTAGATGGATCCCTCACCGGAACATGAACGCACACCCAGTGCGGCAGATCAGGATGTTTGGCTCTCGTGAGTGGTTGAGGCCCTGTCGGTCGGCGGTTCTTACAGCGGCGGGAGAGTGGTCAGCGTCAGCTGTCCGCGGTGGTGCCGATAGTGCATCGGAGCCCAGGTCATCAGTTCGGCTGTGTCCATCCAGGTGGAGAAGTAGGGGTCCCAAGACGGTGGAATGGTCATGCCCCGGCGCAGTTCAAGGGGACTGGCT
>DASVHT010000236.1:0-2649 GCA_036382455.1 Dermatophilaceae bacterium | reverse complement strand
CGTCGATGCCCTCACGGTTGCCAGTGAGGTCAGGGTCCAGGCCCGCGAGCTGTCCACCTACCCCGTCGCGCAGAGCGACGTGGCGCTGGTCGTCGATGAGCAGGTCGCAGCGGCCACTCTGGAGTCGGCTCTTCGCCAAGGCGCCGGCGAGATGCTCGAGTCGGTCTCACTCACGGACATCTACCGCGGTGACCAGGTCGGATCCGGTCGCAAGTCCCTGGCGTACCGTCTGGTCTTCCGGGCACCAGAGCGCACCTTGACCACCAAGGAGGTCAACGGCTTTCGGGATCGGGCGATCGAGTCGGCCGCTGCTGCTGTGAATGCGGTGCTGCGCGGCGCCTGAGCTGCCCCAGGACTGAGTCTGCATACATTTCCATCACCATGTATAGTAATGCGCATGGTCAGAGTGGCGGTGGCGGGTGCCAGCGGCTACGCCGGCGGAGAGATCCTGCGGCTGCTGCTCGGGCACCCTGACATGGAGGTCGGAGCTGTTGCGGCCGCGTCCAGCGCGGGCATGCGGCTCGGTGCCATCCACCCGCACCTCACGCCGCTCGCTGACCGTCTCCTGCTCGATACGACAGCGGAGACCCTGGCCGGTCATGACATCGTCTTCCTGGCGTTGCCCCACGGTGCATCAGCGGCACTTGTTGCGCAGCTGCCCGCCGACGTCATCGTGATCGACTGCGGCGCGGACTTCCGCCTGGCCGATGCCGGGCAGTGGACGCACTTCTACGGCAGCAAGCATGCGGGCACGTGGCCCTACGGGTTGCCCGAGCTGCCGCTGCCGCTCGGACACAAGGGTCGCGAAGTGTTGTTGGGCGCCCGCCGGATCGCGATCCCGGGCTGCTATCCCACGGCCTGCACGCTGGCTTTGGCACCGGGGTTCGTTGCCGGCGTGCTAGAGGACGTCGACGTGGTCGACGTTGTCATCGTGGCGGCCAGCGGCATCTCTGGTGCGGGCAAGTCCCTCAAACCGCATCTTCTTGGCGCCGAGACCATGGGCTCGATGACACCTTATGGTGTCGGTGGTGTCCATCGGCACACGCCGGAGATCGAGCAGAATCTCAGCGCCGCGGCCGGGCGGTCGGTGACCGTCTCGTTCACCCCGACGCTGGCACCGATGTCGCGTGGGATCCTGGCCACCTGCACCGCCAGGGTGAAGCCGGGGCTCACGGTGGACACGGTGCGGGCTTCCTGGGAAGCGGCTTATGGTGACGAGCCATTTGTTCACCTCTTGCCGGGAGGTCAGTGGCCGCGCACCGCAGATGTGCTGGGAAGCAACAACGTCCACCTTCAGGTGGCGTTGGACGAACGGGCGGGAAGGGTCATTGCCGTGGCCGCTGTGGACAACCTGACCAAGGGCACGGCGGGCGCCGCGGTGCAGTGCGCCAACCTGGCCCTCGGGCTGCCTGAGACCACCGGACTGCCGACCGCAGGAGTGGCCCCGTGAGCATCACCGCCCCAGCCGGGTTCCGCGCAGCAGGCGTGACGGCCGGTCTCAAGGCCAGTGGCAGGCCGGACCTTGCCGTGGTCGTGAACGACGGCCCGGACCATCATGCTGCAGCGGTGTTCACCAGCAACCGGGTCGAGGCTGCGCCGGTGACGTGGAGCCGTCAGGTGCTGGCCGATGGCCGGGTCGACGCAGTGGTGCTCAACTCGGGTGGAGCCAACGCCTGCACCGGCGCCGCCGGGTTGGTCGACACACAACTCAGCGCCGCGCACCTGGCCGCCGCCGTGGGGGTGTCGGCCGGGAACGTGGTCGTGTGCTCCACGGGCCTGATCGGCGAGCTTCTGCCCATGGACAAGATCACGGCCGGGATCGACGCGGCCTCGGCGACCCTGTCTGTCGTGGGTGGTCAGGCCGCGGCCACCGCGATCATGACGACGGACACGGTCGACAAACAGGCCCTGAGCGCTCGCGATGGATGGTCGGTGGGGGGCATGGCCAAGGGCGCGGGCATGCTCGCACCGGCCCTGGCGACCATGCTCGTCCTGATCACCACTGACGCCGTTGCTGATGCCAGCGCCCTGGACGAGGCGCTGCGTACGGCAACGGAGACGACCTTTGACAGGATCGACTCGGACGGCTGCATGTCGACCAACGACACTGTTCTGCTGATGTCCTCAGGTGCGTCGGGCGTGAGACCAACCGCAGCGGAGCTTGCCGATGCGGTCACCTCGCTCTGCGCAGACCTTGCCAGGCAGCTCATCGCGGACGCCGAGGGCGCCAGGCATGATATTGCGATCGAGATCCGTTCTGCGGCAAGTGTTCCCGACGCTCTTGAGGTCGCTCGTGCGATCGCTCGCAACAACCTGTTCAAGTGCGCGGTCTTTGGCGGCGACCCGAACTGGGGCCGCATCCTCGCGGCGGTGGGCACGACACGGGCCATCTTCGACCCGGCGACCCTCGACGTGGCCATCAACGGCATCCAGGTGTGCCGCGCGGGCGGCGTCGGTGAGGACCGAACGCTGATCGACATGGGGCCTCGGGAGGTGCACGTCGTCGTGGATCTGCACGCAGGGGCGCAGACGGCAACCATCTGGTCCAACGACCTGACCCTCGACTACGTCCACGAGAACTCGGCGTACTCGACATGAGAACAGCGAGCGACAACCTGAGGACTCCCGGCGGCCAGAGGGCCCTGGCGG
>DASVHT010000235.1:0-2308 GCA_036382455.1 Dermatophilaceae bacterium | reverse complement strand
GTTGCGCTTCTTGCGTTCTGGGTTGATGCGTGAGTCGTAGTAGCCGGGGCCGAGGTCGTGAAAGTGGACGGTGTCGTCTTGCAGCAGGTACCAAACGATGACCAGGATGGAACGGCCTACCGCGACGATGGCTTTCTTCTTGCCGCGCCGTCGGGCGATGCGCCGGTAGCGTTCGCCAAGGAACGTGTTGGTTCTGCTCGCGCCTACGGCGGCTTCGCCCAGGGCCCGGGCTAGACATCCCATGGTCTTAGATGTCAAGCCGCTGCTTGTTTGGTGGGCTGGTTCCAGGCGGTGGCCTCGTCGTCGGTGGTGGGTGTATTGAGGCAGCCAGGCAGGGTGTGAAGCGTTGCTGTGCGCCTTGACGTGACACACCGAGTTGGGCTCCGATCACCGACCAAGTTGCTCCGCGCTGCCGGGCTCTGGTGACGGCGGCGGCCAGGGTGGCCTCGGCGGCGCCCGCCTGCTGGTGGGCGGTGGCAACCCAACCCAGGACGTCGAACGCCAGACCGGCTGGTAGCGGTACCGGGGTTTGGCCCTTGCCGAGGGTCGAGCGGGCCGCGTTGCAGGACGGGCACAGCGCCACGGCGCCGTACCGGAGGGTCGCGGTCAGCGTGCACCCCGGCCGGTGGGCGGGGTTGTCGGCGTAGTGGCAGCGCCGCGGGCTGTCAACAGGTGGTTGACGGCGTGGGCTGTCCGCGATGTCGCCTGCTGGGTCGTTCTTAGATGTCATGCTGCCACTTGTTGGGTGTGCTGGTTCCAGGCTGTGGCCTCGTCGTAGCAGGTGCGGGTTTTGAGGCAGCCGTGCAAGATTCCGACCAGGCGGTTGCCGAGCTGGCGCAGGGCTGCGTTGTAGCCGATGTCGCGGTCCCGCAGCGCGTCGTAGTAGGCGCGGGCTCCCGGTGATCCGGTCAATGCGCAGAACGCCTGCTGGTGCAAGGCATCAGCCAGTCGCTTGTTGCGCACGTATCGGGCCAGGACGACTTTCTTCTTGCCCGAGGCTCGGGTGATGGGGCTGGTGCCCGCGTAGTTCTTGCGGGAACGGGCGCCCGCGTAGCGGTTGGGGTCGTCGCCGAACTCTGCGAGCACCCGGGCGCCCAGGATGGGCCCCAGTCCGGGCTGGCTGAGGTAGATCTCAGCGTCCGGGTGCCGACCAAAACAGGCCTCAACCGGCCCTTCCAGGGCCGTGATCTGCTCGTTGGAGGTCGAGATCATGGCGGCCAGGGCCAGGACCGTCGCGCCGTAGGCGGTCGCGATAACCGGCGGCTGGGTGAGGTGCTCGGTTCGCAGCGCGGCCATGATCGCGGTGGTCTTGGTGTCCCGGTCCCGCCGGTGGGCCCGCTTCAGGGCGGCGCTGATCTGGGCCCGCGTCAACCGGGCCGCCCGGCTGGGCTCGGGTGCCTTGGCCAGCAGTTCCAGGACGTCAGGGGAATCGAGGTCCTCGTAGGCCTGCAGTGCGGCTGGGAAGAACTCCCGCAGGCTGGAGCGCAGCCGCTGCACCTGGCGGGTGCGGTCCCAGATCAGCGTCTGGTGCATCCGGGTCAGGACCTTCACCGCGCCAGCCTGCTTGCTGTCCCCGGCGACGGTGCGCAGCTGGTGGGCATGGGTGCGGACCAGGTCGGCCAGGACGTGAGCGTCGCCGGCGTCGCTCTTGGCTCCCGAGACACCGTTGCCCTGGCGGGCGCGAGCGGACTGCAACGGGTTGATCGCGTACACCTGGTACCCGGAGGCGACCAGTGCGGCGACCCACGGGCCGCGGTCGGTCTCGATGCCGATCTTCACCTCGGCAGGGTCGCTGTCCTCGGGTAGGAACCTCCCAACCAGCCCGTGCAGCCTGGCTATCCCTGAAATACCTTCCGGTAGGCGGGCTTTGGCAAGTCGCCGCCCGGTCTCGTCCTGGACCTCCACATCGTGATGGTCTTCAGCCCAGTCATCTCCGACGAACAGCAATCTGATGTCCTCCACTTCGCTCGACTACCCGGCCAGCAGCCTGCAGGAAAACCCGCGACCTAATGGTCAAGTGCTCACACCAACACGGCGGGCACGACATCCCATCAGCGGTTCGCCTTCCTGACCACCGATGGAGGCACGATCTAGCCCTAGGACTCAAGGTCCAGGTGCGAAAGAGTGCTCATCCATCGGCGGCTACCAGACACCGAGCCTGTCATGACCTCGGCCCGGTAACCCCCATTAGGTGCGCTTCATTCGTTCCCGAACGGTCATGAGCACTGGCTTGACCTACGATGGCTGACTTGAGCGGTCCAGCGTCCTTGTTGAGGGAACTGTGCAGAGATTTGGGAGTGTCGGGCTG
>DASVHT010000234.1:0-3382 GCA_036382455.1 Dermatophilaceae bacterium | reverse complement strand
GCGGACGCAGGCGATCGTCCCGGTCATCGCCGCCATCGAGCGCGACTTTTCGGCATTCGACATCCACGCCGTGGCCAACACCCTGACCAACGACCAGATCAACCAGGTGATCAACGGCGACCTGGACGGGTCCCTCAAGATCAGCCTCCCTGCCTCCTTCCTCATCCTGCTCCTGGCATTCGGCGCGCTGGTCGCTGCCATCGTGCCCCTCCTGCTCGCGATCACCGCCCTGCTGGCGGCGTTCGGCGCGCTGGGCATCTACAGCCAGGTGGTCTCGCCGGTCAGCCCCTACGCGACACAGCTGGTGGTGCTCATCGGGCTGGCGGTTGCGGTGGACTACTCCCTGTTCATGATCACCCGCTTCCGGTCCGAGCGGCAGGCGGGCGTCGATCGGCTGGCCGCGATCGAGACGGCCAGCTCCACCGCCGGGCGCGCAGTCTTCTTCTCCGGGATCGCGGTGATGATCTCGCTATCCGGCCTCTTCCTTCTGCAGGACGACATCTTCCACTCGATGGCCCTCGGCACGATCGCGGTCATCCTCGCGGCAATCGCGGGCAGCCTGATCTTCCTGCCGGCCACCCTGGCCATCGTCGGCGACGGGGTGAACCGCCTCCGCGTCCCCTTCCTTGCCCGGGGCGGCGAAGGTCACGGGTTCTGGGCCGCACTGGTCAGCGGCGTCATGGCCCGACCATGGGTCAGCGCCATCGCCGCTGGCGCCGTCCTGCTGGCACTGGCCTCACCGGTCCGGCTGCTCCATCTCGGCGAGAGCGACCTCTCCACCTTCCCGCCGAGCGTCGACGGCGTCCAGGCCTACACGGCCCTCCAGCAGCACTGGCCCCAGGGGACGTTGCTCAACCTCACCGTCGTCGCGACGAACGCAGGCCAGGCGTCGACGAAGGCGGCCCTCGCGAAGGTCACGCCCGCGCTGCTCGCCACCAAGGGGCTGAGCGGGCCGGCCACGACAGGCGCGTCCAAGGACGGTTCGGCGGCCTGGGTGACGGTGGTGATGTCTGGCTCGCAGAACGATCAGGCCAACTGGGATCTCGTCCGCAAGGTGCGTTCGCAGGCGGTCCCCGCCGCCTTCTCGGGGCTGAGCGGGACCACGGTCTACGTCACCGGCGATGCCGCCTACAGCATGGACGGCACGCAGGTCTACACCGACGGCATGGTCCGCATCTTCTTCTTCGTGCTCGGCTTCTCCTTCCTCCTCCTCATGCTCGTCTTCCATTCGATCGCAATCCCGATCAAGGCCATCGTCCTCAACCTGCTATCGACCGGGGCCGCCTACGGCGTGGTCGTGCTGGTCTTCCAGGAGGGCTGGCTGGGATCCATCCTCGGCGTCCAGCCGACGAACGCGATCCAGAACTGGGTGCCGATCTTCATCTTCACGGTCCTCTTCGGCCTGTCCATGGACTACGAAGTCTTCATTCTTTCCCGCGTCAAGGAGTTCGTGGATCGCGGCGCGAACACGCGCGACGCGGTTGCGCGCGGCATCACGGTGACCGCGGGCACGGTCACGAGCGCGGCGGCGATCATGGTGGTCGTCTTCGCCGTGTTCATGACGCTGCGCCTGGTCATCATCCGCGAGCTGGGCCTGGGCCTCGCGGTCGCGGTCTTCCTCGACGCCACGCTCATCCGGACGGTGCTTCTGCCGGCCACGATGCGCCTGCTCGGCGAATGGAACTGGTACCTGCCGCCGTTCCTCCGTTGGCTGCCGCACATCCGGATCGAGGGAGAGCCGGTCGGCGAGCTGACCGTCGAGCGTGTCCAGGCCGACTGAGTCGCCGCGTCTCAAGGGCCATTCACGCTGAACCGCGCCGGGCCGGTACCACGAGGCGGTTCAAGGAAACATCGGTGTCCGGCAGGGTCAAGTCCCGCGACTCCGTGTAGCACGGCGTCGAGCAGGAAGAGCAACCCGATCGCGCTCACGGACGACGAGATCGCCGGGATCCTGCAGGCCTCGCTCTGACGGGAGCCCGTATCGAGCTTCCTCGACCACTCGAGCTTGGCGGTGACGTCGGTCTACCTTCGGCGGCTCGAGGGCGAGACGGATCGGACGTGGGGGCAAGTCGCGGCGGCTATCGGGGTGTGACGACGGTCGAGTGCTCCTGCACTCGACACCCCGGCAGGTCTCCCCGGGTCAGAACAGCCGCTTTCGCTCGCACAATCGAAGTGGCCGCGCTCCGAAGAGCGCGGCCACTCCTGTTGGCCGGGATTCGGGCTACTTGGCCCACACGTTGTCGATGTAGGTGTCGGTGCTGATGTAGATGTTGAACTGGTGGATCTGGCTGAGGTCACAGGCGCTGGCGGACGTGAGGTCGAACGAGATCGTCATCGGCCCGCTCCCGTTCGGCCGAAGGGATGTGCCGGTGCCCTCGCACCAGGTCCAGAACGGGCCCGCCTGGATCGAGATCTTGACGTAGCCCCAGCTGGGGGTCGCATTGAGGGCATCCAGGGTGATGGCGGAGTAGCCGACACTCAGGTCAGGACCCGGGTAGGCGGCCGCGATCCAGCCGCCAAGGGTCTGGTCGAGGAGGCTGTATGTGCCATCGGAGGCCCAGGCGCTGCTCTGGGATACCGTTCCGCCGAACCCTTGGGTGCCGGTTTCGAACGAGAAGAGCTGGACCGGGGTTCCCGGCTGCTGCTTCACGATAACCGACAGAGTCGCCACGTTCGAAACCCGGCCCTTCTTGTCCATGATCGTGTACGAGGCGCTGGCCGGGCCGTGGTAGCCAGTGGCCGGCGTGAAGAGAACCGTGCCGTCGAGCTGGAGGGCGAAGGTTCCGCCCGTGCCAGTGATGGACGTCTGCTGGCCGGCGGTTGCCGGATCGAGGTCGATCGTGCTCGCGACAATGGCGTTGCCCGCGCTGTAGGCGATAGCACTCGCGGCAGGCGTGGAATCCCACGTCTGGCCGAACTCTACGACGGCGCTGAGGTTGTCAGCGACAGGTGGGAACTTGGGGTACAAACCCGGGTCCTTCAGCGCAATCGCCGCATTGGCGAGCGTTGTGCAGTTGGGGCTGGGGCAGGTGACCCTGAAGCCGTCGTAGTCCGGGTAGAGCGACCCGTCGTCCTGCTTGCCGGTGAGGATCCAGAACAGCGCGCCGGTGCCGCCGTCATGGCGAACCGTGTCCGTCCAGGTCTGATAAGTCGCATCCCGAATGGCCTTGTCCTTCAGGCCGAACTCACCCAGCATGGACGGCTTGCTGACCTCGTGGGCTAGCGCGATGTGGTCTTTGATCCAGGTGGTCCCCCAGGAGACGGACTTGTTCCAGCCGCCGTCGGGATACAGGTGGTAGGACATCACGTCGATCGTGGGCAGGTTCGCGATGGCCAGCTCGTCCACGCCGGAGGCGCAGCCGCGCTCGTACTCGGTGCTACC
>DASVHT010000233.1:0-14119 GCA_036382455.1 Dermatophilaceae bacterium | reverse complement strand
GGGCAGGTCGCAGAAGCGAACATCGACGAACTTGACGTCCTCGTCCTTGATGAACGTGAGGACCTCTTCAGGCTTGCTGAACATCCAACCTCCTGTTTGTGGGGCCCGGGCGCGTCGCGGCCAGGCCGGATACTGCATCGGCAATGACCCTAGCGGGACGGGATTACTGTGCCATCACCCGCATGTTTCACCGGTGTTACGTACCGTCCGGGCGCGACGTAGCCTGTGACTCGTGGTAGATCGCAAGGATGTCGCCTCATGGCTCGACGGCCCTGGCGCGGCAGGCACGGATCCAGAGGACTACCCAGGACGAAGACTCGGTATGCCGGGTGGCGGTCCGGGCTCAATCGCCCGGATCGGGCGACGCGTGATCGCGATCCTTGTCGACTGGCTGGTCTGCAACGTGATCGCCATGGGGCTCCTGCACTACCGTCTCGGCGAGGCAGGGCTGGGTTCCTTCAAACCGCTGGTCGTCTTCGTACTGATGAACCTGCTGCTGGTCGGAACTCTGGGGTCCACGATCGGGCATCGCCTGCTCGGCCTGCGAGTGGTGCGGCTTGGCGGAGCCAGCGCGGGGCCGATCCCGGCGCTGGTTCGCACGGTCCTGTTGGCCGTGGTCATCCCGGCTGTGATCTGGGACCGTGACACACGCGGCTTTCACGACAAGCTCGCCGGGACGGTGCTGGTCCGGGTCGGGGCCGGGCACACTGCCTAGATCCGTGGGCTTGGGCCGGGCAAACTGCCTAGATCCGTGGGCCTGGGCCGGGCAAACTGCCTAGATCCGCGGGTGGGGTGGGGGTCAGCGGCCGCGCATCGCCTTGCGGTCCATGCGGACGCGGTTCGGGTCCATCCCGGCCGGCAGCGGGGGCCGAAGGCCGCCCAGAGCCTTGAGCCGTTTGTTGACCGCCGCGACCTCTTCCTTGGTGAGCACGGGCTTCATCCGCTGGATCTTGCCTGCCACCTTGCGGATCGACACCTCGTCCTTGCCGCCGCCCTCACCGACGCGGACCACGGTCACCGGGACGCTCGTCCCGGCGATCCGGCTGATCTTCTTGCGCTCCGTCTCGGCCAGCTTGGTGGCTCGCGCCGCAGGTCCCTCGACGACGAGAATCACGCCCGGCCGTCCGGTTGCGCGGAACACCATGGCGGTCGAGGACATGTCCCCGGCTCGCGCGGCCTCCACGGCAACGGGCTGCTGCTCGAAGTACCAGCCCTTGCGCAGTGATGACAGCGCCGCTCCGGCGGCGCCCGGCTGGCCCTCGATGGACTTGTACGCCGCGCTCTTGGCGCGGAAGCTCAGCACGAAGGACGCAGCGAGAGCCGCCATGGGGATGCCCAGCACAAGGAAGTAGACCCAGTGCTTGACGAGGGCCCCGATGACGACCATCACCACGAGCGCGCCCAAGGCGGCCAGCGCCATCCACCAGCCGATCATCGGGTCGATGGCGCGCGCGGACGTGAAGACCTGACGGATCTGTTTGAACTGGTTGAAACGGCCGGGCTTCTTGGGCGCGGCTGACTTATCGGACTTCTTGCGGGCCATGGGAGTCAGACTACCTTCACGAGACGTCTGAGAGTCCGCGCTGCAGGAGGGAGGCGGCCTCCTGGCGGGCTGGGCTCGACGCGGCCTCGGTCAGGTGAGACAGCTGCGCCGGCACGGGACGGCCCCAACGCGACATCGCCTGGGCCCACAGGCGACCCGCTCGGTAGGACGAACGCACCAGGGGCCCACTCATGACGCCCTTGAAACCGATCTGCTCGGCCAGATCGGACCACCGGAGAAACTCCTCGGGCTTGACCCAACGGTCGATGGGGTGGTGGCGAGCTGAAGGCCGCAGGTACTGCGTGATCGTGACGAGGTCGGTGCCGGCGTCGTGCAGGTCGCGAAGCGTCTGCTCGATCTCCTGCCCCTCCTCACCCATGCCCAGGATCAGGTTGGACTTGGTGACCAGGCCAGCGTCGCGGCCCATCGTGATGACGTCGAGTGAGCGCTCGTAGCGGAACGCCGGGCGAATCCTCTTGAGAATGCGCGGGACCGTCTCGACGTTGTGCGCGAACACCTCTGGCCTGGCATCAAGGACCTGGGCGACGAGGTCGGGGACGCCGTTGAAGTCGGGCACCAGGATCTCGACGCCAGTGCCGGGGTTGAGCTGGTGCACCATGCGGATGGTCTCGGCATAGAGCCAAGCCCCACCGTCCTCGAGGTCGTCGCGAGCCACTCCGGTGATCGTGGCGTAGCGCAGGCCCATCTGCTGGACCGACTCCGCAACCCGTCGGGGTTCGTCGCGGTCGAGGTCCTCCGGCTTGCCGGTGTCGATCTGACAGAAGTCACAGCGCCTCGTGCACTGCTCGCCGCCGATCAGGAAGGTCGCTTCCCTGTCTTCCCAGCACTCGAAGATGTTGGGGCAAGCGGCTTCCTGGCAGACCGTATGCAGACCTGCCTTCTTCACCATCGTGCTGAGCGCGGTGTACTCGGGCCCCATCCTCGCGGTGGTGCGGATCCACTCCGGCTTGCGTTCGATGGGTGTCTCCGCGTTTCGTGCTTCGACCCGAAGCATGCGGCGGCCGTCGGGTACGACGCTCACAGAAGAACTCCCTTGCCATGCTCGTGGAGACAAACAGGTTGCCCCGGTCACCGCGAACCAGAGACAGATCTCAAGCGTACGCCGCTGACGTCCGCCACGGACGACGCCGCCTGGCATACCGTCCCGGGACGTCGCCGTCACGGTGACGAGCCCAACCTGCGGCCCACATCTACAAGGGCTTCCAGGACGGATGTGGAGACGGTATGGAGATTGCCGTCGTCTGGCGGCTTTCGACCGGGCTGGGCACACGGGATGGCGCTCGACACGCGAGGATGAGGCATGCCCACGGTTCTGGTCGTCGAGGATGAGCGCGATATCCGGGAGGTGCTGCGCCGCTACCTCGAGCGCGCGGGGCTGTCGGTGCTGACCACAGGAACCGGAGCCGAGGCGATCCGGCTGCTCACGTCCGCACCACCCGACCTGGTGGTCCTCGATCTCGGCCTCCCCGATGTCGACGGCACCGACGTGCTCCGGGAGGTCCGGGCAGCGGGAAGCATCCCGGTCGTTGTCCTGACCGCTCGCAGCGCGCTCGAAGACCGCATCCGTGGCCTGCAGCTTGGTGCGGACGACTACGTCACCAAACCGTTCAGTCCCCACGAGGTCGTCCTGCGCGTCCAGGCGGTGCTCCACCGGGCAGGCGGGCTGGAGGCAAGTGGTCACCCGGTCAGCTACGGCGAGGGGCGGCTGCGCATCGACGAGCCCCGGCACGAGGCGTCGTTGGACGGGCGCCCGATGGACCTGACCCCCACCGAGTGGGGGCTCCTGACGGCGGTCGCGGCGGCCCCCGAACGCGTCTTCTCGCGTTACGAGCTGGTGAACCGGGTGCGCGGATATGAGTACGCCGGCTACGAACGGACCATCGACTCTCATGTGAAGAACCTGCGACGGAAGTTCGGCCCCTCCGGAACGGACGTGCTGGAGACCGTGCTCGGGGTCGGCTACAGGTTGCGCCTGCGGCGCGATGATCCGCGGTGAGCCACTCACCCGGTCAGGCGCCGCGCCTGGGTCTTGGCCCGCTGGGGCGGCGGCTGCTTCTCGCCTTTGTCCTGGTCGCTGTGTCCTCGGTGCTCGTCCTCACGGCGGCCGCCCTCATCGGCGTCGGGCGGGGGGTCGAGGTCGCTCAGAACAGCGAGCGCCAGCAGGCTGCCGCAGCGGCCGCGACGGAGGCCGCTGACGCATACCACCGGGCTGGCGGCTGGTCAGGAGCCGACCTGAGCCGCAGCAGTGCGGTGGCCCAGGCAGCAGGGGCCCGGCTGTTCATCCTGGACGCGTCCGGCTCTTCGGTCAGCAGCACCTCGGGTGGTGGACCCATGGGCCAGGGAAAGGGCACCGGACCGGTCGGCGGCGAGGGGATCGTCACTGCTCCCGTCACCGTCGAGGGCAGTGGTGTAGGCACCGTGCGGCTGGTGTTCCTGTCTGCGGCGGGGACCAGGGTGCGCGACGTGGCCTGGTCATGGATCGCCGTGGCTGCCGTGGTCGCCCTCGCGGTCGCGCTGGTGGCGAGCTGGGTGGTCACGCGGCTGCTGACCCGTCCGATTGACGCCATGACCTCGGCCGCCCGAGCCTTCTCAGCGGGGGACCGTGAGGTACGTGCCGATGTCCGTGGGCCCGGTGAGCTCGGTGAGCTAGCGCATGCTTTCGACGGAATGGCGGACGCGGTGGCGCGCTCGGAACGGGATCGCCGAAACCTCACGACGGACGTGGCCCACGAGCTGCGTACGCCGCTGGCGGCTCTCCAGGCTGGGCTCGAGGAGCTGAGGGACGGGTTGGCCGCGACGACTCCGGAAGGGCTTGCCGGACTGCACGACCAGTCACTGCGGCTGGGACGTCTGGTGAGCGATCTGGCCGAGCTCTCCGCAGTCGAGGCAGCCGGTGTCTCGACGCAGCGGACCGATGTTGACCTGGCCCAGGTCGCGCGCGACGAGCTGCTGGTACGCGATCCTCACTTGCGCGCCGCCGGGCTGGTGGTGGGTAGCCAGCTCAACGGGCCGGTCCGGGTCCGGGGCGACTCCGATCGGTTGCACCAGGCCGTCGGTAACCTGTTGGCCAACGCCGCCCGCTACTGCCGGCCCGGCGACGAGGTCAGCGTCGTGGTGCGGGTGGATGACCACCAGGCCATGTTGAGCGTCGTCGACAGCGGGCCGGGCATCGCCGACGACGAGCTGCCCCACGTCTTCGACAGGCTCTGGCGTGGCCGCGCGGCCCAGAACGTGGCCGGCTCCGGGATCGGCCTTGCCGTCGCCCGGGAGATCGTGGCCGCCCATGGCGGCACCATCGAGGCGGCCAGGTCCGAGGGCGGGGGCGCAACGATCACGATCCGGCTTCCGCTCATCCCTCAACCAGCGCTGGTGTCCTGACCCTCGATCCGTGCGGGGTCGGTTCCTGTGCCGCCGCGCGCTATGTAGACCGCGGTCAGCCCAGGACGTCGGTCAGGTGCTTCTCGGCGTAGGGGAGCACCTCGTGCACCGGGACGTCGCACCCCAGCTCCTTGCTGAGCGAGGTGACGCCGGCGTCGGCGATGCCGCACGGCACGATCACCTGTGCCCACGACAAGTCGCAGTTGCAGTTGAGCGCGAAGCCGTGCATCGTGACGCTCTGGCTCACCCGGATGCCGATGGCGCCGATCTTGCGCTCGGGTCCTGACTCATCGGCCGTGATCCACACTCCGCTGCGGCCCTCGACGCGCCCGGCCGTCACGCCAAGGTCTGCGCAGACCCCGATCATCATGGTTTCGAGGCGGCGTACGTGGGCCACGACGTCGACGGGTGAAGGCAGCCGGACGATGGGGTAGCCCACGAGCTGGCCCGGACCGTGCCACGTGATCTTGCCTCCGCGGTCGACGTCGATGACCGGTGTGCCGTCGAAGGGGCGCTCGTGAGGTTCGGTGCGCTTGCCCGCGGTGTAGACGGTGGCGTGCTCGAGCAGCAGCACCGTGTCGGGCTCGTCCCCGGCCACAACGGCGGCATGCAGCTCGCGCTGTCGGTCCCACGCAGCGATGTACTCGACGTAGTCCGGGTCAAAGCCGAGGTGCTCGAAACGCATGCTTGCAGACTACGCGGGGGACGCGGCGTACCTGCCTCTAGGCTGGCCATCGCCGTTGAGAGCCAAGCCGGGAAGCTGAGCACATGACACGTCACGACATCACACCCGCCCAAGAGGTCGCCGAGAGCTCCAAAGCCGGGGGACGCACGAAGCTCGCCCGCCTGTTCGCGGTGATCCTGGTGCTGCTGGTGTGGTTCGGACTCGCCGGGGTCGGCGGTCCACTTGTCGGGCGGCTGTCGGAGGTCCAGAAGAACGACAACGCCTCGTTCCTGCCCAAGTCCGCGGAGTCCACCGAGGTCGGCAAGCTGGCGGCAAGGTTCAGCTCAACAGACGCACTGCCGTACTTCGTCGTGATCGAGCGCGCCGCAGGTCTGAAGCCCTCGGACTCCGGTGCCGTGAAGGACTTCATCGCCGGTATTCCGTCCCTGCCCTTTGAGATCAAGGGCTACTCCCTGGGACCGTACCTTGCCCAGACCCAGGCCCCGACGCTCGCAGTCCCGAGCCAGGACGGCAAGGCACTCCTGGTGCCCGTGCTGCTCAACGCCAAGAGGGCCGCAGAGACGATCGGCGGCTCCAGCCCGCTGTTCGAAGGGGCAAAGGCGTTGCGGGTCTCGGCAGCCACACCGCTGGCGCCTTCGGGACTCGTCGTGTATGTCACCGGTCCCGGGGGAGTCCTGGCCGACTTCGTGACCGCGTTCGGCGGCATCGACGGCATCTTGCTCTTCGTCGCCCTGGGTGTCGTGTTCTTCATCCTTCTGGTGGTCTATCGCAGCCCCATCCTGCCCATCGCGGTGCTGATGACGGCGGTCTTCGGGCTGGCCGTCGCCGCCATGGTGATCTACCCGCTGGCCAAGAACGACATCATCGGACTGAACGGCCAGAGCCAGGGGATCCTGTCGATCCTGGTCGTCGGAGGTGCCACGGACTACTCGCTCCTTCTGGTCTCCCGCTATCGGGAGGAGCTGCACCAGCACCCGAGCAAGTGGGTGGCGATGGCGGTGGCGTGGCGGGCCGCGGTCCAGCCCATTGCCGCCAGCGCGGCCACCGTGATCCTTGGCCTGCTCTGTCTGCTGCTGTCCCAGCTCGGCAGCACGCGTGGCCTGGGTCCCATCGGGGCGCTCGGCATCGCCGGTGCCTTGGTCGCGTCGCTGACCTTCCTGCCCGCGGTTCTGCTGGTGTTCGGGCGGCGCATCTTCTGGCCGATCATCCCGAGGGTGGACCACGTTCATGCGGAGGACTCGGTCGGGCGCCGTGGCATCTGGGGTCGCGTTGCCGCCATGGTGGGGCGCCATCCGCGTCGCACGTGGGTGACGACACTGGTGGTTCTGCTCGCCTGTGCCGCGTTCGTTCCGACGCTGAAGGCCGGTGGAGTCACCCAGTCGCAGCTCTTCTTGAACAAGGTCGAGTCCGTTACCGGCCAGGAGGTCCTGGCCAGGCACTTCCCGGCGGGCTCGGGCTCGCCGGTGGACATCATCGCTCCGGAAGCCAAGGCCGCACAGGCGCTGGCCGAGGCGAAGTCCGTCAACGGTGTCGCCTCAGCTTTCGTGGGCCAGGCCCCGGGGACCCCCCCGAAGGTCGTGGACGGCAATGTGCTCATCCAGGCGACGTTGACCCCTGCCGCCGACAGCCCGGACGCCGAGGTCGTGGTCGAACAGCTGCGCAGTCGCCTCGATCGCGTGAGCCCCGATGTCCTGGTTGGCGGCAGCACCGCCATCAACCTCGATGTCCGGCAGGCCAGCGAGCGGGACCTGCGGGTCGTCATACCCGCGATCCTGGCGGTGGTGTTTCTCGTGCTGATGCTGCTGCTGCGCTCTCTGGTCGCGCCGGTCATTCTCGTCGTCGCCAACGTCATCTCGTTCGCCGCGACCCTTGGAGTGGCGGCGCTCGTGTTCAACCACGTCCTGGGCTTTCCGGGGTCCGATCCGGCCACGCCGCTCTATGCCTTTGTGTTCCTCGTAGCACTCGGCATCGACTACTCGATATTCCTGATGACCCGGGTCCGTGAGGAGACCGCCGAGCTCGGCACCCGGCCGGGAATCCTCGTCGGGCTGGCCGTGACCGGCGGGGTGATCACGAGCGCGGGCATCGTTCTCGCGGCGACGTTCTCGGCGTTGTCGATCATCCCGATCCTCTTCCTCGTCCAGATTGCCTTCATCGTGGCGTTCGGTGTGTTGTTGGACACCCTCGTGGTGCGCTCCCTGTTGGTGCCGGCGTTCACCTACGAGCTTGGTCGACGCGTCTGGTGGCCCAGCCGGCTCGGCCGTCGAGAGGCGCCGGCTGAGGGCGAGAGCCCATGACCGCAGTGGGCCTGGCCGGGTTCGGCTCCTCAGGTCGGGGTATTCACGCCCCACTCCTACAGCAGGCCGGTATGACGATCGCGGCGGTCGCCACCGCAGATCCGCGACGCTCGGAGCAGGTCCGCGAGGACCTCCCGGCCGCTCGGGTGGTTGCGGACCTCGATGCGCTGCTTGCGGTGGACGGTCTCGACCTCGTCGTCCTCGCAACGCCGAGCGGCTTTCACGCCGCTCATGCAAGGCAGTGCATCGACGCCGGGATCCCCGTGGTGGTCGACAAGCCGCTGGCCACGGATGCCGCACAGGCTCTGGGGGTCGTCGAGGCCGCTCGAGCGGCCGGTGTGGCCATCACCGTCTTTCAGAACCGCCGCTTCGACGCCGAGCATGTGTCCGCACGAGAGACCGTGAGATCCGGCAGGCTGGGCGAGGTGTTTCGACATGAGTTCCGTTGGGAGCGTTGGCGACCCATCCCCAAGGACAGGTGGCGGGAGAATGCCTCGGCTGCTGAAGGTGGTGGCATCCTGCTCGATCTGCTCAGCCACATGATCGACTCAGCGGTGGACCTTTTCGGGCCGATCGACACGGTCTACGCCGAGGTCGCAGCCCGCACCACCGTCGCGGAGGACGACGCCTTCCTGGCCTGCCGGCACAGATCGGGGGTGGTGTCGCACCTGGGCGCGACATCCGTCGCCGCAGCGCCCGGACCGCGGGTGCGGATCCTTGGACGGAGCGGCGCGTTCATGCTCAACCAGTTCGAGGACGATGGCGCTGATATCTATCCGGACCTTGCCCACGCCGACCCTGGACACTGCGGGTGGATCTATGTCGGGGAGGAGCGCACGCCGGTGCCCCGACCGCCGGCCGGACAGGTTGACTTCTATCGCGAGGTGGGTCGAGCACTTGGCAGGCAGGATCCGCAGGCCGCGATGCCGGTCGACCCGTATGACGCGGTGCATACGCTTGCCGTCATCGACGCGGCCCGAGTCAGCGCCGAACATGGCACGGTGGAACAGGTCCGGACGCCGGGTCAGCGCTGAGCGCATCGTCGGCCACCGCTGGCGGGCTGCCGCCGTTCAGCGCTACCCACTCTCAGCGCTGACAAGCACATCAGCGCTGACAAGCACATCAGCGCTGCCAGGACGTCAGCGCTGCCAAGTCGTCAGCGCTGCCAGGTCACCGACTTGGCGGCGGCGTTGGCGGTCCGAGCGGCTCTGCGACCGAGCAGTCGTGTCTCGAGTCGTTCCTCCACAACGCCGTCACTATTGCGGCTCACGATGTAGGCACCCTTGCCCTCCTGCTCGCTAACCGCTTCGACGAACTGCGTTCCGCGGTAAAGCATTCCGACTCCATCATCGGTGCAGTGCGTGGTCCCCAGGGTGCCGTCCGCGACCAGCCGGTGGACCAGGGGCCGACGTCGCGCCTCGCTGTCGTAGTGGACGCCGTTTGCGTACGGCAGGAAGCCCAAGCCGTTCGTCACGGCACGGAGCTCGGGGCCGAAGGAGTCGGTGGTGCCGCCTTCGAACCAGCAGATCGAGCCGGCCGACACGCCGGCCAGAACGACTCCGGCCGCCCACACGCGGCGCAGGATGTCATCGAGACCATGCACCCGCCATACGGCAAGAAGGTTGGCCACAGAGCCACCGTTGACCCACACGACATCCTGCGCCATGAGGTGCCCCTCGATGTCCTCGAGGTTCGGCATCGAGAAAAGGCTCAGATGGGTGAGGCTGAAGCCGGCCACCCTTCCGGCCTCGGACATGTCCATCTGGAAACGGGGGTCGTCGCCAGATGCGGTGCTCACGTTGCACACCCTGGGGACAACTCCGGAGGCACCGGACAGATCAACGGCATAGTGGAGCAGGTCAGCGAACTCAAAGCGCAACCGGTGGTGCTCCCTGTAGCCCCCGGACGTTGCCAGGATCGTCGGTGAATCAGTAGCCATGTCGAAAGAGTAGGGGTCGCCATCGCCGTGCAGCCGCTCGTACCCGGTTACACCATCACCGGTGAGCTGAGCTCGAACGCGGCCGGGTCGATGTGGTCGGCGGTGCGCAGCCATGACGAACGCAGGCTCGTCGTGAAGATCGTCAGGGTGCCTGACATGACGAGGGCACTGGCGCAGGCAGCCCGCACCATGGACGTGGTTGCCCGGTTGAACAACGAGCATCTGGTCCGTCAGCACGATGCAGTCCCTCTTTCGGACAACACGCTGGCTTTGATCCTTGACGACGTCGCTGGCGACCGCCTGGTCGATGTCCTCGGCGCGCGGTCGCGGCTCACTCCCGGCGAGATCGTCACCGCTGTCGCGCCGCTGTTCGCGGCCCTGGCCGACCTGCATTCCGCTTGTGTCGTGCACGGGGACCTGGACCCCGAGAAGGTTCTGTTCAGCCTCGACGGCAAACCGCTGATCAGCGACCTGGGGGTGGCTCGTCTGCGGGGACCGCAAAGGGGCACGAGCGATCGGGCGTTGGGTTTCGTGGCGCCAGAGCTTCTCGCTGATGCTGAGCCCACGTCCGCGTCCGACGTCTATGCCATGGCGGCGATCGGCTGGCTCTGTCTCACGGGGGCACCACCGCCGGGGGCACCACCGCCGGGGGCACCACGCCAGGTCGTGACGGCTGTGAAGCCCGAGACATTCCCTCGGCTGGTGCAGGTGCTGGCCTCGTGCCTGTCCGCCGACCCCGCGGCACGGCCATCCGCAGGGGTCGCCGCAGCCAGCGTCTTCGACGCGGCGTCAGCAGAGCCGGTCCGGCTGGGATCGGTCTCTGACCCTGCATCGGACATCACGCGGCGAGTTCGCGCTTCCGCGGTCTCTGCCCCCACCGTGACGCCACCGTTGACCGTGAAGCCACGCAGGCTGGCCCTTGTCATCGGCGTCGCTGTCCTCCTCGTGGCTGTGGCGCTCGGAGTCGGCGCGACGTGGTCATTGCGACGTCCGCCAGTCGCCGTACAACCGGTGTCGGCCCGATCGACACGTCCTTCGACGAGGCCGGTAACGGCCGCTTCCTCGAACGCCGATCCGAACACGACAGCCCGGAGTATCACCGACGTGGTGACGGCGCCCGACTCACCACGGACCGCAACGGTGGGCCTGCTCCAGGCGCTGGTTGACGCGCGGGCACTGGCCTATGGTGCGCGTAATCCGGCGCTGCTGGATCTGGTCTATGCCCCTGGAGCCACAAGAGCCCTCGCTGACCGGTCCAACATCGCCACGTCCTTGAGGAACGGGGCGACCTACCTGGGCCTCAGCTTCGTCGTCAAGGACGTGGTCTTCCTCGATGGAACGCCCGACACTGCGCGGATCCGGGCCACCATCGTCACGCCGGCCTATGAGACCGGCCAGGCGGATGGGCGCAAGGTCCCGCATCCTGAAGAGACCGTCGGGCCATCTGTCTTCACGCTGGACCTCGCGCCGGACGGTTGGCGAATCCTGCGTTTGACGACGCCATAGAACCGCCATAGAAGCCATAGAACCGCGATAGAACCCAGGTCGACAGGCCACTCCATCGAGGGGGCGGGTCCGTGAAGTCGCACAGATCGACTGACGGGACACCGGTTCGGTCGATCTGTGCGACTTCATCGGCGAAACCTGGCGCTATTGGCTCGGGTCGACCAGCCAGCGCATGGCGCGCTCGATGGTGTCGTGATCGAACACGAACCCCGATGCGGTCAGAACGCTGGGCAGGATCCGGTCGCTGGCCAGGACGTCGCTGGCGAACTCGCCCAGGATGACCTTGAGTGCGAGGGCCGGGGCGGGCAGCAGGGCGGGACGCCCCAGGACGGTGCCGAGAGCCTTCATCACCTCGGCCTGGCGCAAGGGCTGTGGGCTGACGAGGTTGACCGGTCCGGCGAGGTCCTGGTCGATCAGATGGGCCAACGCACGGACCTCGTCGTGCAGCGTGATCCAGCTCCAGTACTGGCGCCCGGTGCCGAGCGGACCCGCCAGCCCCAGCCTGGCAAGTGGGAGCACCCGTTCCATGGCTCCGCCGTGGGGGGACAGGACGAGTCCGGTGCGCGCCAGGACGACGCGTAGCCCCGCCTTCTGCGCCGGGCTGGCCGCGGCCTCCCAGGCGCGCACGACATCGGCCAGGAATCCCTGTCCTGCCGCGCTGTCCTCGGTCAGAATCCTTTCGCCGCGGTCCCCGTAGACGCCGATTGCCGAACCACTGACCAGCGCGATGGGCTCGCCGAGATCGGCCAGTGCTGTGGCAATCGTGGCGGTCCCGTTGACACGGGAGGAAAGGATCTCGTGCTTGTATGCCGGGGTCCAGCGATGGTCGCCTACGCCCGCCCCCGCAAGGTGAACGACGGCCGTGAGACCCGAGAGGTCACTGGGGTCGAGTGTTCGCGAGGTCGGGTCCCAACCGATCTCACCCGGTGACGGCCGGCGACGGACGAGATGCACCACATCGTCGCCCCGGGCGCGCAGGAAAGCCGATAACGCGCTGCCGATGAGGCCGGAAGCACCGCTGATGGCAACGCGTTGTGGCAAACCCGTGTGCGGCATACGGCCGGGTGGTCTAAAGGCCGAGGGATGCCTCGAAGGCACCCTCTTCGAGGCGGCCCTTGATGGTGTTCAGGAATCGTGAGGCCTCAGCACCATCAACAACACGATGGTCGTAAGAGAGCGCCAGATAGACCATCGAGTGGATCGCAATGGTCTCGCCCCCGTCGTTGTCCTTGACCACGACGGGACGCTTGACCACCGCGCCGGTGCCGAGGATGGCGACGTTGGGCTGGTTGATGATCGGAGTGTCGAACAAGGCGCCACGACTGCCGGTGTTGGTGAGCGTGAACGTCCCTCCGCCAAGCTCGTCGGGAGAGACGTTGCTCGTGCGAGTCCGCTCGGCCAGGTCGGCGATCTTGCGGGACAGCCCCGCGATGTTGAGATCACCGGCGTCCTTGATCACCGGCACGAGCAGGCCGCGGTCGGTGTCGACGGCGACCCCTAGATTCTCGGATCCGTGATAGGTGATCTCGTCACCTTCAACGCTGGAGTTGACGGACGGGTGGGCTTTGAGGGCCTCCACCGCAGCAACCGCGAAGAATGGCAGGAAGGTGAGCTTGATGCCCTCGCGGGTTTCGAAGTCACGTTTGGCCTTGTCGCGCAGTCTCGCGATCTTTGTGACATCGACCTCGACCACGGTAGTGAGCTGCGCGGAGATGTGAAGCGACTCGACCATGCGTGCTGCAATGACCTTGCGGAGCCGGCTCATCTTCTCCGTGGTCCCGCGTTTGGAGGTGACACCCGCGGGAGCTGCCGGGGTCATGCTGGCTGGGGCCGGAGCCGAGGGTATTGGAGCAGCTGCCGCTTTGGCAGCCGCGGCTGCGTCGAGCACGTCCTGCTTGCGGATCCGGCCCCCGACGCCGGTGCCCTTGAGAGTCGCGAGGTCGACATCGTTGTCGCTGGCCAGCTTTCGCACCAAGGGTGTGACGTATGCCGCGGCCTCAGATCCGCCGGACGACGGCACCGCCGAAGCAGCGGCCGCCGGATCATCCGTCGCAGGAGCTGGGGTGGATGGTGCAGCAGCTGCAGGCTCAGGAGCAGGATGCTCGGGAGCAACCGGTGCGGGAGCAACCGGTGCGGGGGCGGGGGCCGAGGGCTGCTCGGGCGCGGCCTGTGCCACGGCGGCCTGCCCACCGATGATGGCCAGATCCGCACCAACGGGAACGGTCTCGTCCTCGCCGACCAAGATCTTGGTGATCGTGCCCGCCAGCGGTGACGGGATCTCGGTGTCGACCTTGTCCGTCGACACCTCGAGCAGCGGCTCGTCGACCGCTATCTGGTCACCCTCGGCCTTGAGCCAACGAGTGACTGTGCCCTCAGTCACCGACTCGCCAAGAGCCGGCATCCTGACAGCTGTGCCGCCGGAGACCACTTCGTCCGGGACAGCCGGCGCGGCCGCTGCGGGCGTCTCGGGTGCTTCAACCGCTGCGGCGGGCGCAACTGCGGCGGGCGCAGGCTCGGCGGCCGGCTCGCCTTGTTCCGCAGCTGGCGCTTCCTGTTCCATGACGGGCTGCGCCTGCTCCGTGACGGGCTGCGCCTGCTCGGTCGGGGGCTGCGCCTGCTCCGTGACGGGCTGTGCCTGCTCCGTGACGGGCTGTGCCTGCTCCGTCGGGGGCTCTGCCGCTGGCGCGGCAGATTCAGAAGGAGCCGTCGCACCTTCGCCGATAACGGCGAGATCCGCGCCAACCGGCACG
>DASVHT010000232.1:0-2302 GCA_036382455.1 Dermatophilaceae bacterium | reverse complement strand
TTCTTGTCGGGTGAAGTGCGTCACGGGACAAGTCCGACGTTCAGGGCACCAAGCCCAAAGTGTCGAGGTAGTTTGGCGGGTCCCCCGCGTGAAGGTCGCCCGGCTCGGCAGGCTGCACGTGGCAGCCGATGTGCACCCTCTTGACGTTGCCGTTGGTGTTGGCCTTGACTTTGGACGACCGAGTGACACGCACCGACGCCCACTGAGCTGACTCACATGACGCAGATTTCCCAGACCGCGATCCAAGGAGCCTGATCCAGATGACGTGGCGTGACCGCGCGACGTGCCTGGGCGAGGACCCCGAGCTGTTCTTCCCGATCGGAAACACCGGGCCTGCCCTCTTCCAGATCGAGGAGGCAAAGGCCGTCTGCCGGCGCTGCGAGGTCGTTGACACCTGCCTGAGATGGGCCATGGAGTCCGGTGCGGACGCGGGGGTCTGGGGCGGGCTGTCCGACGACGAGCGGCGCATGCTCAAACGCCGAAGGGCCCGCGCCCGTGTGCTGACCCGGCCCTCCAGCCGCCACCCAGGCCGTACCTAAAGCGTGGGTACCAACACGAAAGGCAACCGCGATGATCAACTATGAACTCGACGGAAAGGTCGCCGTCATCACTGGTGGCGCCTCCGGTATCGGGCTCGCCTGCGCCCACACGATGGCCCGGTCCGGCGCTGACGTCAGCATCTGGGATCTCGACAAGAATGCTCTGGACGACGCGCTCTCGAGCCTCGACCAGTACGGTCGCCGCACCCATGGCGCCGTCGTCGACGTCGCGGACAGCGCACGCGTGGACGCGGCGATGCAGGACGTCGTTGCCAGTCTGGGCCGGGTGGACATCGCAGTGTGCAACGCCGGTATCGGTGGCGCGGCGAACACGAGTGGCGACTACTCCGACGAGGACTGGCAACAGGTCATCGGGATCAACCTCAACGGTGTCTTCTACACCCAGCGCGCCGCCATCCGGGCGATGAAGGCAACCGGGGGTGGGTCGATCATCAACATGGCCTCGATCCTGGGCCAGGTCGGCTTCGCGACAGCCAGCGCCTACACGGCTGCCAAACACGGTGTCGTGGGCCTCACCCAGGCTGCTGCGTGGGAACACGCCGCTGACGGGGTGCGGGTCAACGCGGTCGGGCCGGGCTTCATCATGACTCCCCTGCTCTCCAAACACCTTGACCAGCCCACCCTGGACTTCCTTGGTACCCAACACGCCCTGCAGCGGCTCGGCAAGCCTGAGGAGGTTGCCGAACTGGTGAGCTGGCTGGCCAGCGACGGCTCGTCCTTCGCCACTGGCACGTACTACCCCATCGACGGTGGCTACCTGGCCAGGTGAGCTTCGCCAGCACACTGGAAGCACAGACGCCGTTGGGGCCGAGCCCCTCGCAGTCGTCGCCGACCGGTGGCGACTGCCGGAGCACCGAGAGGACACCTGATGAAGATCCGCCTCACCAGCATCTACGTCGACGACCAGCGAGCCGCCCTCGACTTCTACACCCAGGTCCTCGGCTTCACGGTCCACCACGACATCCCCCTGGGTGACAACTTCTGGCTCACCGTGGTCTCCCCCGAGGACCCAGATGGTCCGCAGCTCCTGCTGGAACCCTCCGGCCACCCTGCCGTCGGCCCCTACCGAGAGGCCCTCGCCAACGACGGGATCCCCCTGGTCCAGTTCGCCGCCGACGACGTCGGGGCCGAGCATGACCGCCTCGTCGGCCTGGGGGTCACCTTCACCCAGGCGCCGACCGACATCGGCTCGGCCGTCGTGGCGGTCTTCGACGACACGTGCGGCAACCTCGTCCAGTTGATCACCGAGAAGCGCGAAGCCGGAGCCGGCGACTGAGCCGGAGCCACAGTCGCCGCCGACCCTGCTGGGGTTGAGCAGCTCACTCTTCGAGTTCAGGAAGGCGAGGTCACGTCATAACTGTCGTAGGCTTTACCAGCATGTCGTCATCAACTGATGTCTCCGCAGAGAGCGGCTCTCTGGTCGAAGGCCCCTCACCGCTCCTTTACAAGGCGAGCCACCGCAGCTCACGTCGCCGACGCGGCGAGGCTGAGACTGAGACGACTCAGGGGCAGAAGGTGCCGACGCTGCACGACTTGATCGCTGCCCGACCCCCCGCACCTGTTGGGCCGGCCCAGCAGGGCTGGCAGGCCAGAATCCAGTGGTTGACGGGGGGTCTGATTCATCCAGGGCCTGGCCTGGCCGAACGGGAGTACCGCGGCGAGGTCGCTTCGATCCAACGCAGCTTGGACGGCCCCAAGACCGTCGTTGTGGTCAACCCCAAGGGCGGTGGCACCAAGACAAC
>DASVHT010000231.1:0-1607 GCA_036382455.1 Dermatophilaceae bacterium | reverse complement strand
TCGTGCTTGGGGTAGCCAGTCGATCGGAGCCCCGTTCACCGGTCACCATCCCCCTGATCGGTCAAGATCCAACCCTCGGCACCATGAGTGCGATGGTGGTCCGGTGTCAGGGCCTTCTGCCGATTTCGCGCAGACCGGGCGCTGTGGGCTGGGCGGGCTCGTCTTCCGGCGACGGCTCGGTCGTTGCGCAGGAGCAGTCCCGCGGCCGACACCGCTGCGGCGGCCAGTACCTGGTCTTCCGGTCGGCGATCTCGCGCTTCATGTCGGGGTCATCTTCGACGAGTGGTCAGCCCAGAACTGGCGGACCAGCTGAATTGTTGCGGTCGGGTTCTCGAACGGCACGAGGTACGCGGCACCTTCGACAACCGCGGATGAACCACGCGGCAGCAGCTTGCTGACATCCACGGCCTGCTGGGGCGTCCACCCCTTGTGGTCGCTGCCGGTGACGAAGAGCGATGGGACCGAGATCTCGGCGAGCCGCGGGGTCAGGTCCGACCGCAAGAGCGAGATCGACACGATGGCGTTGCGGAGTGCGCCCCGGTCGGCGTGGATCAACGTGTCCTCGAGCAACGTGACCGCGGCCGGGTCCTGTGCGCGGGTCCGGGCTGACAGCATGACGTCGACCACCCCAGTGCGGATGAAGCCAGCCGGGCCAAGCAGACGGTAGGCACCGAGCAAGCTGATCGTGCGGACTCGCTCCGCCAGACTCAGCGGCTGGACCGGCGTCCCCAACGTCACCAGCGTTCGGCATCGCTCGGGCCACCTGGCGGCGAAGACGATGCCGACGCCGCCACCCCAGGCGTTGCCCACCCAGTCCCCCGGCTCGTTGGGACCAACCGCGTCGAGGATCGTACCCGCGGCCTCGGCGCAATCGTCGAGCGTGTAGCGCCGGCCTGGGTCCCCGCTGGCGCCGTGTCCTGGGCCCGTGATGATGACCAGGCGGCGCTGCGTGGCGAGCTCGTCCGCCACCCGGCCCCAGGACCGTTCGTCAACGAAGAGGCTGTGCCACAGCACCGCGGTCGGGCCCTGCCCAACCACCCGGACGGCCAGCGGACCCACCTGGGTCTCCACCCTGTGTCGCGCTTCCACAATCGCCATCTCATTCCCCCCTACATCGACGTACTTGACAGTGTCAACTAGCATTCTGACCGCCTGGGGTTGACACTGTCAACAGCAGGCGAAGGGAGGCATAGTGTGGGCCCGGTGCAAGCGGTTCGAAACGCCAGCGGCACGCTCGACGAGCGACTTGTCGAGACGGCGCTGCAGATGCTGACGGATCACCCTGCGGAGCACCTGAGTCTCAGGCGCGTCGCCGAGGAGCTGGGGGTCAGTCACCAGGCGCCCTATGTTCACTTCGGCAACAAGCGGACGTTCCTGGCCGCCGTAGCGGGGGCCGGACTCCAGGAGGCCGCTGATCAGGCAGTTGCCGCGCTCTCGGTGTCCGGCGGCGACCCGGTGAGACGACTGCACGTGCTCATGGCGGTGTACATCTCCTTCATCCGCGAACGACCACACGTCCACGATCTCGCCTATGGGCCTCTCGTCAACAAACCGGACCACCCCCGGCTCCAGCGCGCGGCGAACGCTTACTGGAACCTTCTTCACGA
>DASVHT010000230.1:0-2884 GCA_036382455.1 Dermatophilaceae bacterium | reverse complement strand
AGGAGCGGCAAGTTGTGCGAGCCGTCCCAGGCGGCTCGTCCGCTGGCGGAAGCTGACTCGTCCGCGGACGATCTGAGAGCGTCGAACTGCGGGTAGGACAAACGCACCCTCATAGCCGCATTTCGCGCGGTCGGTATTTGTCAAGGTGGTTGAGGCCAAAGGGAGTTACGCGGCTGGTTCAGCCGGGAGTAGTGGTGGGTTGATCCAGGCCGAGTCGGGCAGCTGGAGGATTTTGGGTGGGGTCGGGGTGCTGAAGCGTTCAGGGTTCGCGGCTCGGGCGACGGCCAGGGTGGCGAGGCGGTCGGTGGCCTTGGCTGCTGCCAGGCCGTAGTGGACGTCGGCTGGGGTGTGCAGGCCGATGCCGGTATGGGCGTGCTGGTGGTTGTACCACTGGACGAAGTCGTCCAGGAATCCTCGAGCATCGGCGAGGCAGCCGAAGCGTTCGGGGAACGTCGGGGAGTACTTCAACGATTTGAACCAGGCCTCCGAGTAGGGATTGTCATTGGAGACTTTGGGGCGTGAGTGGGACCTGGTGACCTCCAGGTCGGACAGCAGCGCGGCGACGGTCTTGGACGTCATCGAGGTGCCGCGGTCGGCGTGGACGACCTTGGGGATCCCATGGATACCGAAGATCTCCTTCATCATCTCCACCGCCAACGGCCCTGACTCGTGGGCGTGCACGACAGCTCCGACGATGTAGCGGGAGTAGATGTCGATCATCACGTAGGCGTCGAAGTACTTGCCCTTGACCGGGCCCGCGAGCTTGGTGATATCCCAGCTGAACACCTGCCCCGGGGCGGTCGCGACGAGCTCGGGACGGACCCTGGCCGGGTGGCGGGCCAAGCGCCGTCGTTCCCGCACCTGGCGGTGCTCGCCCAGGATCCGGTACATCGAAGAAACCGAGCACAGGTAGGTGTCCTCGTCCAGGAGCTGGGCGTAAACCTGCAGCGGTGGCTGGTCAACGAAGCGGGGCGAGTCCAGCGCAGCGACCACGTTCGCCCGCTCGGTGGCGCTGAGCCTGTTCGCCGGAGCCGGCGGGACCACCCACAATGGCGGGCGCGGTTTCCTGGTCACTGTTGCCCTCGACAGGCCAGTCAACCTGGCCGCCGCCCTGGTCGTGATGCCCGCGGCCCGCAGCTCACCGTAGATGCCCATCAACGCTTCCTTGGCGCGGGCCGATCCGACGCGCTCTCGGAGATCTCCTCCAAGAGCGCTTGTGCTTTTCCCATGATGCTCAGAGCTGCTTCGGTCCGGCCCAGACGACGCTCGGCCAGGTCCAGCTGCCGGCGTAGCCGGGCAATCTCGGCCTGCTCAGCGGTCGGACGCCCGACCTTGTCACCGGGCTTCTTACCCGCCAGGACCCCGCCGTCACGCAGCTTGCGCCACTCAGTGATCTGTGAGGAGTACAGACCCTCCTGGCGCAGGTAGGCCCCACCAGCTCGCCGGGTACCAGCCGCCTCATACGCCGCCAAGTGGGCGAGCTTTTGGGCCGGCGTGAACGACCGCCGACGAGTTGGGCCACCACGGCGTGGCTGCGAAGCATCCATCCCACCATCGTGGCGCACCGTTGTAAGAGTTGAAAAACCCATCAGGAATCAATCCGAAGGGGCTATCCATTTGACTGCCCCGGCCGTAGCATCGTTCGATGCCGCGTGAGGGTCTCCACTACCCGGGTTCGTACGCGGCGGTGCGCTCATGGTTTCCCGATGACGACGCGTGCCTTGACTACCTCGACTGGCTGCGCTGGCCCGATGGGTTTGCCTGCCCGCACTGCGGGTGCGTCGTCTCGTGGGAGATGAAGGGCCGGGTCCGCAGGTGCGCCGGCTGCCGGCGCCGCGTCTCGCGGACCGCAGGGACCATCTTCCAGGACACCCGCACGCCGCTGACCGTGTGGTTCGCGGCGGCCTGGTACATGACCAGCGCGAAGAGCGGCGTGTCCGCGCTGCAGATGCAGAGGCTGCTCGGCCTCGGGTCGTACCAGACGGCCTGGACGATGCTGCACCGCTTCCGCACGGCGATGGGTCTAGCCGGCCATGACAAGCTGAGCGGGACCGTCGAGGTCGATGAGACCTTCGTCGGAGGCGAGCACGCAGGACCCGGCGGTCGCGGCGCGTTCGGCAAGGAGATCGTGATCGTGGCCGTTGAGCTCCTCGAGCCCAAGGGGTTCGGCCGCGTGCGCCTCGCGGTCATCCCCAACGCCTCGACCGAGGTGCTGCGCGAGTTCCTGCTCGCGAACATCGAGCGGGGCTGGGCGGTCGTCACCGACGGCTGGCAGCCCTACCGCAAGGCCGTCGGTGACGACTTCGGCCACATCCGTCACCCCATCAGCAGCTCAGGCTTCCAGGCTCACGAGCTGCTCCCCGCGGTGCACCGAGTCGCCGCGCTGCTCAAGCGCTGGCTGCTGGGCACCCACCAGGGCTCGATGATCGGAGGTCATCTGCCGGCCTACCTCGACGAGTTCACCTTCCGCTTCAACCGTAGGCGGGCCTCCCATCGCGGGCTCGTGTTCTACCGGCTGTTGCAGCTTGCCGTCGGCGCACCTCCGGTCACCTACCGCGAGCTCGTGGTGAACTCGAAACCCAAGGGGGTGCGTCCGGCGGGAGTGCTTGGGCCACGAGGCAGGCCCGGAACGCTGGCGCTACCGCCCGCCGACAAGCCGTGGCGGCAGACGCAGAGCCTCGACTGAGGCCAGCAGAGCGGGGCAGTCAAATGGATAGCCCCTCCCATGCGAATTGGTCGACTGGCACGTCAGACCAACCCTGGGGAACACCGAACGTAAGGGGAGGCCAGGCCTGCTGGTTCCAACGGTCAACTCGGTCCCGCTGTCCGAGTTCCACCCTTGTGTCAGGAATGTCCCACACCTGGGCTGGATTCGGGGGATCAG
>DASVHT010000229.1:0-5141 GCA_036382455.1 Dermatophilaceae bacterium | reverse complement strand
GTTCTTCGCCGGTATAGCCGGGTGGCTGCTCGAGCTGCCATTCTCGCTCATCGGCATCGCCTTCATCGCAGTGGCAGGGCAGAACACCGAGACGGGGCAGATGGTCGTCACCTTCGTCTCCCACCTTTCGGGGCTGCTCTCGGGGGCGATCACGACACCCTTCGTCGCGGCCGTGACGGGCCTGCTCTACATCGACCGCCGGATGCGCCTGGAGGCCCTCGACGTCGTCCTTGTCCGCGAGGCGCAGTCCAACCCCGCACCGCGGATCTGAAGGACATCTCATGGCGCCGGCGAGCTGGACACCTCATCGTGGTCTGGATCCCACACCTGCCGAAGCGCGGAAATGGCTCAGCGACGAGCTCCAAGGCTCCTCCTATCACGACGGGTGGCTGAGCTCGGCGATCAGGTGGATCCTCGACCAGATCGGCAAGCTCCTCGACGGCGCCAACCACCTGGCGAACAGCGGACTCTCACCTGTCATCACCGTGCTGGTGGCATTGGTCGCCATCGCCCTCGTCGTCTGGGTCCTGCCCAAGGTGCGCCGCGAGCCGATCCTTGACCGTCCGGGCGGTCCGGTGTTCGTGGACCCGACGATCACCGCCAGCACATATCGCAAACTCGCTTCCCGGGCTTTCGAGGATGAACACTATGACGAGGCTGTCCTGAACGGATTCCGTGCCATCGCCAAGGACATGAGCGATCGCACGCTCCTTGAGGACGCCCCCGGACGCACCGCTCACGAGGTCGGTCAGAAACTGGCTCAGCCCTTCCCCGACCACGCGCGCCGGCTCGCACAGTCGGCCGACATCTTCGACGCCGTTCGTTACGGCCACCGCCGCGCGACTGCAGACCAAGCCGGACAGGTCCTGGAGCTCGACGGCGAGCTGGTCAAGACACGCCCCGTGCTCGCGCCACTGTTCTCGGAGCTCTCGGTATGACGACCGCAGCAGCCCCCGGGGCAGGTCCCACGACGCCAAGCCCGCCCCAGACGGCAACACTGCATGACACCGGCGAAGACGCAAAACCCTTCAAGCGCAGGCATCCTTGGTGGGTCATGCCCTTGACCCTGGTCGGCGTTCTCCTCGCCGTAACCATGGCCATGACCCTGTTGAACCCCGGCGGTCAGGTAAACGGTGACGATCTCGACCCAGCCAACCCCGGGTCCTCCGGAGCACAAGGCCTGGCCCGCGTACTGGGCAGCCACGGTGTCAGCGTGACCGTCGTCCGCAGCCAGCGCGAGCTGCTCGACCAGACCGTCGACGGCACCTCGACGGTCGTGATCACCCACACCATTCGCCTGTCGCGGCGAACGGCCCAGGTGGCCCAGGCCCACGCCGCCTCAGCCGCCAGCGTGGTCCTGCTGGATCCGGACCCCGAGGTCATCAGGGGCATGGGCCTGCCTGTCGAATCCCACCTCACGGATCTGACGGACGTGGCTGCCGGTTGCTCGGACGCAGGGGTGGGCAAGGGCTTCCGGATCGCGCACGCAGACCGGGCGTACACCCCGACCGCGAATGCCTCCGGCGCGACGACTTGTTTCCCCGACAAGGGCGACGGCGGCGGCGCCATGGTGAGACTGCCCGGCTCTGCAGGTCAACCGCCGGTGATCCTGCTCGGGGACGAGAACCTGATCAGCAATGGGACGATCCTCGACTCCGACAACGCCGCAGTTGCCCTGCACCTCTTCGGGCGCACCGGACGCCTGATCTGGTACATCCCCTCTCTGGCCGACATCGCCGCCTCTGAAGGCACCTCTCGATCCATCGCGCCTGCGTGGTTCCAGCCAGGCCTGGCTCTGGCGACCTCAGCTGTAGTGTTCCTGGCCCTGTGGCGGGGTCGTCGTCTCGGACGCCTGGTGACCGAGCCGCTTCCGGTCATCGTCCGCGCCGTCGAGACCACCGAAAGCCGCGGGAGGATGTACCGCAAGTCACGCGACCGCACCCGGGCCCTTGCCGTGCTGCAGGTCGCCACGCGAAGGCGACTCACGGCATACCTTGGGCTGTCCGCATCTTCCACGGTCAGCAGCGTGGCTGCGGCCGCGGCTGCGGTGAGCGGTCGGAGCTATGACGACGTGTTGGACCTGCTGAGCTCGTCTGCAGTGCATGACGACTCGTCGCTCCTGCAACGAGCCAACACCCTCGCAGCACTCGAGAAGGAAGTACGCCGAACATGACTGACCTCAGCCCGACAACCGAGGCCCGCACCTCATCCGACCAGGCGCGGGCCGCGCTGATCGCGGTCCGCCACGAGGTCGCCAAGGCGGTCGTCGGGCAGGACGCCGCGGTGTCGGGCATCATCATCGCGCTGCTGAGCCGGGGCCATATCCTCCTCGAGGGGGTGCCCGGCGTGGCCAAGACCCTGCTCATTCGCGCGGTTGCCGCGGCGCTGGACGTCCAGACCAAGCGGGTGCAGTTCACCCCGGACCTCATGCCCGGCGACATCACCGGCTCGTTGATCTACGACCCGCACAGCGCCGAGTTCTCCTTCCGCGAAGGGCCGGTGTTCACCAACCTGCTGCTCGCCGACGAGATCAACCGGACGCCGCCCAAGACCCAGGCCGCACTCCTGGAGTCCATGGAGGAACGCCAGGTCTCGGTCGATAGCTCCCCCCGGCCCCTCCCGGTGCCCTTCATGGTCGCCGCGACCCAGAACCCGATCGAGTATGAAGGCACCTATCCCCTGCCCGAGGCCCAGCTCGACCGGTTCCTGCTCAAGGTCGAGCTGCCGCTGCCTCCTCGCGAGGACGAGATCCAGGTGGTCCACCGGCACGCCTACGGATTCGACCCCCGCAACCTGGCTGCGGCCGGCCTGCATGCGGTCGCCGGCCGCCCCGACCTCGATGCCGGTATCGCGGCAGTGCAGACGGTAACCGTCTCGCCGGAGGTAGCCGGATACATCGTCGACATCGCCCGAGCGACCCGGCAGTCTCCGTCGCTGACCTTGGGCGCCAGTCCGCGAGGCGCCACGGCGCTGATGGCGACCAGCCGGGCCTGGGCCTGGTTGAACGACCGAGAGTTCGTGACCCCCGACGACGTCAAGGCGCTCGCGCACGCAACCCTGGCCCACCGGCTTTCACTGCGACCTGAGGCCGAGCTGGAGGGCGTCAACGTCGGGTCGGTGCTGGCCAGCGCCCTCTCCTCCGTGCCCGTTCCCCGGTGACCCCACCCCATGCCTTGTCAGGCCCGTGTGCCGCGCCGCTCCCCTCGGTACCCGCCAGCGCCCACTCGTCCGCACCCGTTCCCCACTGACTCCCCGAGACTCCACCCATGACTTCTCAGGTGCGTATGCCGCGCCGCTCTCCTCGCTGCTCGACAGCACTGTGCCCCCCAACAACACTGTGCCCCCCAACAATCGGGAGGCGATCCACGTGGCGTTGACCGGGCGCGCCACCGCGCTCTTGATGCTGGGCCTGGTCGCCGTCTTCCTCCAGCCGGCGATGAGTACCGTGCGGATCTGGTGGTTGGTCACATTGTGCGCGATCGGGCTCGACCTGCTGCTTGCACTCAGCCCCCGCAAGCTGGTGATCAGTCGCGACCGCGTCCACCAGGTCAGGCTCGGGGTCAGCGGGTCCACGACGCTTTGGCTGACCAACCCGACGACCCGGCGTCTGCGCGGCCTCGTTCGCGACGGTTGGCAACCTTCCGCGGGAGCGGTGGGCGACCGGCATACCGTGTCGGTCCGAGGCGGCGAGCGGGTCGCGGTGCGGACCCCTCTCAAGCCCATCCGACGAGGGGATCGGCGGGCCGACCGCGTCACGGTGCGCAGCTTCGGGCCACTCGGCCTGGCCGCCCGCCAGTGCTCGTTCCCTGTCGAGGGGCTCATCCGCGCACTGCCGCCGTTCACGTCGCGAAAGCACCTGCCAAGCCGGCTTGCCGTCCTGCGACAGCTCGACGGCCGCTCCGCGGTCCGTGTTCGCGGGGCTGGCACCGAGTTCGACTCCCTGCGCGACTACGTGGTTGGCGACGACGTCCGCAGCATTGACTGGCGGGCGACCGCTCGACGCGCCGCGGTCGTCGTGCGCACCTGGCAGCCGGAGCGCGACCGGCGCCTGATCCTGGTCCTGGACACGTCGCGAACCTCCGCCGGGCGGGTGGGCGACATGCCACGGCTGGACGCGGCCATGGACGCCTCGCTCCTGTTGGCGGCCCTCGCGTCCCGGGCGGGTGATCGGGTGGACTTCCTGGCCGGAGACCGACAGGTTCGGGCACGCCTGAGCGGCGCGAGCCGCACCACGCTGTTATCCGACCTCGTGACCGTCATGGCCCCCCTGGAGCCGGCCCTTCTTGAGGCCGACTGGTCGATGATGGCAGGGGCGATCGCCGGTCTGAGCCGCCACCGGTCACTGGTCGTCCTATTGACCCCTCTGGAACCCGCGGCCATCGAGGAGAGCCTGCTGCCAACGCTGGCCGCACTCACCCGTCACCACCGGGTGGTCCTTGCCTCGGTCGCCGATCCTGCTCTTTCGGCCATGGCCGCCGACCTCGGTAGCACCTCGGCGGTCTATGACGCCGCCGCCGCCGAGCGCACCATCGGTCTGCGCGAAAGGACTGCAGAGGTGTTGCGGCAGATCGGTGTCCACGTGATCGACGCCGAGCCGGAGCGACTTCCGGTGGCCCTGACCGACCACTACCTGCTGCTCAAGAGCCGCGGGCTGTTGTAGATACTCCTCAAGAGCCACAGCCTCCGTACATCAAGGAATGTCACATCGTGGTCTGGCAGGCCACCCCGGGTAGCTGACCGTCAGCCTGTCGCTGCGTGATCCTCGCCACACTGCCACTGGGGGCACATCTCGGGGGTATGTTCCGTCGCATGATTGACGGACAACATTCGCGTTTCTGGCTCAGTTCGAAGGGAGAACAGATGCCTTCGACGAGTGAAGGGTCCACGCCCGAAGAGTCCACGCCCGAAGAGTCCACGCCCGAAGAGTCCACGCCCGAAGAGTCCACGCCCCGACATTTCGCGCGCTGGCAACACGAGGCGGACCTCGCAAGCCTCCTGGAGGCTGTGCCCGATGCCTTGGTTGGGGTGGACCGGGCAGGGGTGATCCGGTACATCAACCACCGGGCTCAATCGCTTTTCGGCTACGAGAGCAACGACCTGGTCGGCCAGCCCATCGAGACTCTGGTGCCGGACTCTGTCCG
>DASVHT010000228.1:0-4970 GCA_036382455.1 Dermatophilaceae bacterium | reverse complement strand
TCGATGAATGCCGCGATACCGCCGGCCTTCTGGGCACTTGCCACCGCGTGGAGGGCGACCGTCGTCTTGCCCGAGCTCTCAGGACCATAGATCTCGACGACGCGCCCGCGGGGAAGCCCGCCGATGCCCAGCGCGACGTCCAAGGCGATGGACCCCGTGGGAATGACGTCGATGGGGACACGAACCTCGTCGCCAAGCCGCATCACCGCGCCCTTGCCGTGCGCCTTCTCGATCTGCGCCATCACTGCTTCCAGCGTCTCCGCGCGATCTGGTCCAGCCATGTCCTTCACCTGTCATTTCTGAATAGGAGTCTGTCGTCTACCTGCGACCGACACCTATGCGGGGATGCATCTCGTGTCGAGTCAGACGTTACGAGCGACCGCCGACAGCCACGTCCATCAGGTGCAGACCTGTGGACGGTGGGAAGTCGGAGGCAACCCATGGGGACAAGATACCCGGACAACTGTTCGATCACACCGACTGGGCGCAGGACACGCCGGGGACGTTCACCCAGGCCCCCGCCGCCCATCAGCGCAGCCGCACTCAGGACAGAAGGAGCTTCTCGATCCGGCGCGCAGCCCCGAACAGCCCGAGCAGCCCCAGTGCCGCGAGGTAGGCCACGTGGACGAGTAGCCCGGGCCCCACCTCGCCCAGCATCAGCGCCCGCTCCAGGGCAACACCGTGATAGAGCGGCGTGGCCTGCACGATCCACTGCACGGCACCCGGGTAGTACGTGAGCGGGAAGAACGTCGCAGAGAACAGGAACATCGGCTGGATCGCCAGGGTGACGTAGTCGAAGTCCACCCATGAGCGCATGAACGTGGTCGCGAACATGCCGACCGCCGAGAACGCGAAGCCGATGAACGTCGCAGCGGGAAGCGCCAGCAGCGCCCACCAGGAGTGGACGACCCCTACCAGCCAGGCGACCACGAGGAACGCAGCGGCATACAGGGCACCCCGCATCAGCGACCAGGTGATCTCGCCCACCGCCACGTCCCGCGGTCCCATCGGGGTGGCCAGCACCGAGTCGTACAGCCTGGCGAACTTGAGCTTGAAGAACACGTTGAAGGTCGAGTCGAACACGGCGCCGTTCATGGCCGACGCGGCAAGCAGAGCCGGTGCCACATAGTTCGCGTAGGGCACCGACTGACCACCGTCCGTGGTCACGACCCTGACCAGCGCGCCCAGCCCGATCCCCAGAGAGAACAGATAGAACACGGGCTCGGCGAAGCCCGTGACGAGGGCGATCCAGCCGTGCCGGAAGCTCATAATGTTGCGTTCCACCAGGATTCGCGCCATCCCCGCGCCAGCCGGCATCGGCAGCACACGCGCGATGCGCGAAGCGAGCCCACCGGTGGGCGAGGGCGGCGCCTGGGCAGCGGCCGTCATACGACCAGCCTCTTGGTGAAGGCGCGATGTGCCAGCCAAGCGCCGGTGCCGATCACGGCCACCAGGTATGCCGTGTGGCCCAGAACGCTTGCAACGTCAGGTGATCCGAGGGCCAGCGAGCGGTTGGCCTCGACACCGTGCCAAAGCGGCGTGACCCACGCGATCGGCCGCAGGAAGGCTGGCAGCTTGTCGACCGGGAAGAACACGCCGGAGAACAGGAACAGCGGCGTCATGATGAACCGGAACAGGATGTTGAAGCCGTCGGCGCTCTCCTGCGTGGCCGAGAATGCGAAGACGGGCGCAGCGAAGGCCATCCCTGTCAAGACCGTGATGGGCAGTGCGAGCAGTACCCACCACGAGCTGAACGACCCGAACAGCGCAGCCACCCCCATGAAGATCGCCGTGGCGCCCGTGATCTGCACCGCCACGTAGGCCAGATGGCCGAGCAGGATGTCGTCGATGCGAATCGGCGCCGCAAGCATCGCGTGGTACTTCCTGTTCCAGCGGATCGCTCCGAACACCGGGTAGCTCGACTCCCCCATCGCCACCCACATCGCCTGTGCCGCAAGGATTCCCGGCACGACGAACTGCAGATACGGGACTCCCCCAACGCCTCCTGCTGACTTGTTCACGAGGTTGCCCAGGCCAAGACCCATGGACAGGAGGAAGAGCACTGGTGAGAGGAAGCGGCCGAAGATGCTGCCCCGCCAGGTGCGTTTGTATGCCGTGGCCCAGGATCCGAAGACCGGCCGCCAGGGAGCAGGCCCCGGTCTAGGCGGGGGCGTTGGCGTGACGGTCGTGGCGCTCATCAGTCGACCAGCGTTCGTCCGGTCAGGTGCAGGAACACGTCCTCCAGGGTCGAGCGACGGACGAGGGAGGACAACGGCTCGATCCCCCGCATGTGGACCGCGGCGGCAGCAGCGTCACCGTCCTCGGTGTAGACCAGCAGCCGGTCAGGCAGGACCTCGATGCGCTCACCGATCCCGGCGATGGCGTCGCCATGGAGGCCATGGTCGTCGGTGTCGAAACGCAGCTCGAGAACCTCCCGGGTGGAGTACTCGGTGATCAATGCACGAGGCGACCCCTCGGCGACGATCTTGCCGTGATCCATCACCACGAGCCGGTCGCACAGCTGTTCTGCCTCGTCCATGTAGTGCGTCGTCAGAACCAGCGTCACGCCGGAACGTTTGAGCCGGAACAACCTGTCCCACAACACATGCCGCGCCTGGGGATCAAGCCCGGTGGTGGGCTCGTCCAGGAGCAGGATCTCGGGACGGCTGATCAGAGAGCGGGCAATCGTCAGCCGTCGCTTCATACCACCCGAGAGCGGCTCCACCTTGGATGTCGCCCGGTCGGTGAGCTGGGCGAAGTCGAGCAGCTCCATTGCGCGAGAACGGACCTCGCTGCGGGAGAGTCCGAAGTAGCGGCCATAGATCCAGAGGTTCTCCTCGACAGTCAGCTCCTCGTCGAGGGTGTCCTTCTGGGGGACGACGCCCAGTCGGGCCCGGATCTGCGGGCCGTGGGTGGCCGGGTCCTGCCCGAAGACTCGCAGCACGCCGCCGCTCGCCGGCGACACACAGCCAACCATCTTCATGGTGCAGGACTTGCCGGCGCCGTTGGGCCCGAGGAAGCCGAACGACTCACCCCGCTGCACGGCGAAGTCGATGCCGTCCACGGCCGTGAAGTCGCCGAAGGTCTTGGTCAGGCCCATGGCTTGCAACATGAGGTCGGGGTCCGGATCAGTCACGTGCTGCACGCTATCGCCTCATCCGGACGAGAGCTCAGCGCCTCTTCGTGTGGTCCCGCAGCTCCTTGCCGAGCCTGCGTTCCACCGGCACGTCCATGTCGACGCACAGGGCAAGCCAGGCCTCACGCGGCTTGATCCCGGCTTCGAGCGCTTCCAGCGGAGTGCGATTGCCCAGAGCCCCGAGGACATGGTCCCTTGCCAGGGAGCGCGCATAGGCAGCACCGAACTCGTCGTCCATCAGCCGCCAGAAATCGCTCATCCGCATTCGGGGAGTCTTTCACGGGCCTGGACCAGGGACCCGCGACACCAAGGGGACGTCTGCGGACACATGCCGGCAGACGCACCCAGCCACCCGCCATACCTCGCACGTCTGCGGACAAATGCCGACAGACGCACCCAGCCACCCGCGCCTCAGATCCAGCTGAAGCGCTGACGCAGGTAGAGGTACCCGACGAAGGCCGACACGTCGAGCAGGAAGTGGGCGACGACCAGCGGCAGGACGCGACGGCTGCGCTGGAACCACCAGGCGAAGATCAGCCCCATCACGAGGTTGCCGACGAACCCGCCGAGACCCTGGTAGAGGTGGTAGCTCCCCCGCAGCAGCGCGCTGGCCCCCAAGGCCCGACCGTTCGACCATCCCATCTGCCGCAGCCGGGTCAGCAGATAACCGACGACCACGACCTCCTCCAGGGCTCCGTTCTGCGCGGCCTGAAGGATGAGCAGCGGCACGCGGTACCAGGTGTCCGGAACATCCACCACCGCGAGGTTGGCGCTGACGCCGAGATGGTGGGCTGCCCAGACCAGGACCAGTCCGGGTATGCCGATCAGCGCGGCGAAGCCCGCACCCTGGAGAAACTCTCTGCCTGCGGGTCGACGGTCCAGGCCGATACCGAAGCCGGCCGTCCGAGGGTCGCGAGAGAGCAGCACCAGCGTCAACAGGACCGGCATCAGCCCAGCCACGAGACCCGCCACGTCGTAGGCGATGTCGAGCCACATCCGAGAGGTCTGAGCCCCCGAGGCGACCGTCGCAGTGGTCGCCGAGATGCCACCCTTGACGGTCAGCTCAGCCCGCAGGTAGCTCAGCAAGGCGTAGACGCCCGACATCCCGAGCGAGACGCCAAGCACGGCGAGCACTTCGGGGCCGCGGTGCGGCGATGGTCGGTTAGCCGCCCCGGCTGACGACGTCATCGCGCCGGGCGCGCCTGTCGACTCCACTCAGAGGTCATCCAGGGTGAACCCGCCGGGTGGTGGAGGACCTGCCGCCGGCTCCGTCGGCGGACCCGCGGAGGGCATGCCGGATGGAGGGCCTGCAGACGGCGACGCCGGAGGACCCCCGGACGGCATACCGGCTGCGGCGCTTGAAGGACCAGGCGGCTGCGGCGAGGGATCCGAGGACGCCGGCCCGGCCTTCCCGAGCGGACCGTGCGCCGCAACGTGTGCGTCCACAGCCCCGAGCGCCGCCACGACGGCCTCATGCGAGCCACCGCTGCGCTGCTCGGCGTAGAAGGCGGCTCCGAGGTCGCGCAGCAGCCCGTCTGCGGCCCTGGTGGTCTGCACCTCATCGATCTTGGCCTGCCCTTGCGCGAGTCCTTGCTGCGCCTTGGCGGTGGCCTGCTGGGCGGCTTCGCGCGCCTTGTCCATGAATCCCATTGCTACTCCACACTGCCCGAGAGCAAACCACCCAGCGGGCCTCGTTTGTCGTTGCCCGCGCCCATGTTCTTGGCGAGAGCCTTGGCCAGTCCTTCGATGGTCATGGACTGGAGGATGACCTGGCCATCGCCCTCCAGTGTGGCCAGCGAGAGTCCCTCGCCGCCGAACATCGCAGTCATCATCG
>DASVHT010000227.1:0-13520 GCA_036382455.1 Dermatophilaceae bacterium | reverse complement strand
GAGGGTCGGGTGCAGATCATCGCGACCATCTCGGTACCGATGCCACTGGTCCCGGCCTTCTTCTCCGGGATCGTGCCGATGCGGATACCGGTCTCGGCGACACACATCGCGACCGTCGACCGTTTCGGGGGACAGTGATGGGCACGCGGCCAGTGCTGGCCAGGGAGAAAGTGTTGGGGATGCGGCTGGCCCTGGCCACGGGGACGGTGTTGGCGGCGTGGGCAGACATGGCACCTTGGCCGGTGATGTCAACGCTCAGGCGCAGGCTGAACCGTGTCCGCGAACGGCCGCTGGGACCGGCTCGGGATCAGCGCGAACGGGGGCAGATCAGTCTGCTGATCCTCGGTTTCACGGTCATCGCCCTGATGCTCATCATGGGCGCCGTGGACGTGACCGCGGTCCAGCTCGCCCGCACCAGGCTGCTGGATGCTGCCGACAGCGCGGCTCTGGACGCCTCCGACGCGCTCGACAACGGAACGGCATACGGCAAGGGGCTGGGATCTGCTGTCGAGATCAGCACCGACTCCGTGCGTCGCTCGGCGGCGCAGTACCTCACGGTTCAGCCTCTTCCCCATGGCATCTCCGCATGGGCCCTGGTCGATGGCACCGGCAGCCCGGACGGGCAGACGGCGGTCATCCGTTTGCGGGGCACCGCCGAGATCCCGATCGCAGCGCAGGTCATGGCAGCGTTCGGCGGCTCGGTGGACATCACGGTCGAGTCCCGGGCACGGTCGGCCATCAGGTAGCGGTCGCGTAGTCTGACTTCTCGTGGCTGTTGACTTCGGACTCGTACTCAAGGACCTGCGCGCGACGATGGAGTCGGTGCGTCAGGTGACCGATCTGGACTCCCTGCGCACCCAGATCGGCGAGCTCGAGGAGCAGTCCGGGGCGCCTGACCTGTGGGACAACCCGGACAAGGCCCAGGAGGTCACCAGCCGCCTGTCGCGGGCCAACTCCGAGCTCGAGCGGATCACCACGATGGACGACCGCATCGACGAGCTCGAGGTGCTGGTCCAGCTCGGCGTCGAAGAGAGCGATGAGGCCACCATGAGGGAGGCCGAAAGAGAGCTGAACTCCCTGACCAAGGCGGTGGGCGAGCTCGAGGTCCGCACCCTGCTCAACGGCGAGTACGACAAGCGCGAAGCCGTCATCACCATCCGCTCCGGCGCAGGTGGCGTCGATGCGGCTGACTTCGCCGAGATGCTGATGCGGATGTACCTGCGGTGGGCCGAGCGCCACGACTACCCGACCGCGGTGCTCGACACCTCCTACGCTGAGGAAGCAGGCCTGAAGTCGGCCACCTTCGAGGTCAAGGTGCCCTACGCCTACGGCAACCTCGCAGTCGAGGCCGGCACCCACCGCCTCGTGCGCATCTCGCCTTTCGACAACCAGGGCCGGCGCCAGACCTCGTTCGCCGCGGTCGAGGTCATCCCGCTGATCGAGGACACGGACAGCATCGAGATTCCGGACAACGAGATCAAGGTCGATGTCTTTCGCTCGAGCGGCCCCGGCGGCCAGTCGGTCAACACGACTGACTCGGCCGTCCGCATGACGCACATCCCCACCGGCATCGTGGTCTCGATGCAGAACGAGAAGTCCCAGATCCAGAACCGGGCCGCAGCACTGCGGGTCCTGCAGTCCCGTCTGCTCCTGCAGCGTCAGGCCGAGGAGCATGCGGTGAAGAAGGCCATGGCTGGAGACGTCAAGGCAAGCTGGGGCGACCAGATGCGCTCCTACGTCCTGAATCCTTACCAGATGGTCAAGGACCTGCGCACCGAGTACGAGGTCGGCAACACCAGCGCCGTGTTCGACGGTGACATTGACGGCTTCATCGAGGCCGGGATCCGGTGGAAGCGCAGCGCCGAGCGCGACGAGGCGTGAGGCCGCAACGCCGGGGGACCGCCCAGTCCCAGCAATCGGGGCGACCCGTCGTACGCTCGGATATGCACCTGCAGCGTCTCCTGCGCGGTGGGGCAACCCCGATCGGCGGGGCGTCCTGTCCCCAAGCCCGCAAAGGCGCGTCGTACGCATGATTCGCTTCGAGAACGTCACCAAGACTTATCCGCGCTCCAGCCAGCCGGCCCTCAGAGACGTCTCCCTCGAGGTCGAACGCGGTGAGTTCGTGTTTGTGGTGGGTCAGTCCGGGTCCGGCAAGTCCACCCTGCTGCGCCTGATCCTGCGTGAAGAGGCTGTGACCTCGGGCAACGTGCTCGTAGCCGGCCGCGAGCTCGCCACCCTGCCCAACCGCAAGGTGCCGGCACTTCGGCGCGAGATCGGCACCGTCTTCCAGGACTTTCGGTTGCTGCCCAACAAGAACGTCTTCCAGAACGTCGCGTTCGCCCTGCAAGTGCTGGGCAAGTCTCGTCAGACCATTCAGGCGGTCGTGCCCGAGAGTCTCGAGATGGTCGGGCTGGACGGCAAGGAGAAGCGGATGCCGCACGAGCTCTCCGGCGGTGAGCAGCAACGGGTGGCCATAGCCCGCGCCTTCGTCAACAGGCCCGCGATCCTGCTCGCCGATGAGCCCACCGGAAACCTCGACCCCACGACCAGCCTGGACATCGTGCGACTGCTGGATCGCATCCACCGCACGGGCACGACCATCGTGATGGCCACCCATGACGACGAGATCGTCGACCAGCTCCGCAAGCGCGTCGTGGAGCTCGACAACGGCCAGCTCGTCCGAGACCAGAGCCGCGGCGTCTACGGGGCGCGGCGCTAGCCCGGCCCATCGGGGCACCGCCCGACCCAGCCCGATCATCGACCGCGACCACACGGCATACCGAAGAAAGGACCGAAAGAGAGCCATGCGACTGCAGTTCATCCTCGGTGAGATCTGGATCGGGTTACGTCGAAACGTGTCCATGGCGATCTCAGTGACACTCGTGACGATGGTGTCGGTGCTTTTCCTCGGGCTCGGCGTCCTGAGTCAGCGGCAGGTCGACACCATGAAGGACTACTGGTACGACCGGGTTCAGGTCTCGATCTTCTTGTGCACCGCCAAGTCCGACCTGCCCAACTGCTCCGCCGGCGCTGTTACCGCCGCCCAGCGCACTGAGATCCGCAGCCAGCTCGACGCGATGAAGCCTCTTGTCAAGGGGGTCTTCCCCGAGTCACAGCTGGAGGCTTACAACCGCCTCAAGGCGCAGTACAAGGACAGCCCGAGCTATCGCGACATCAAGCCCGAGCAGATGCCCGAGAGCTTCCGGGTGCAGCTGTCGGACCCGACCAAGTACGACGTGATAACCAGCTCGTTCATCGGCGCGCCCGGTGTTGGTGACGTCCAGGACCAACGCCGGATCCTCGACCCGTTGTTCAACGTGCTGCGCGGTCTCTCCTTCACGGCACTGGCCCTGGCCGGGTTGATGGTCCTGTGCTCGGTGCTGCTCGTGGCAACGACCATCCGCCAGACTGCGTTCAGCCGACGGCGCGAGACGGGCATCATGCGGCTGGTCGGCGCCTCCGCATTCATCATCCAGCTGCCGTTCATCCTCGAGACTCTCGCAGCCACGCTGGTCGGCTCCGTCCTTGCGATCGGGCTGCTGTACGGGATGGTTCGCTACGGGATCGGCTACCTGGCCGACAAGCTGCCGATCAACTTCATCGGAGTGACGGACGTGTGGACGGTGACGCCGTTACTGCTGGCCACTGCGGCGGTCCTGGCGATCCTGACGGCGTGGTTCACGCTGCGACGCTACCTGCGCGTCTAGACACGCCGCCGGGCTGCCCACCCAAGATCCTTTGTGGCTCCAGTGGTCTGTGGTACCAATGTTGACGATGAGTCCTTTCTTGGCAAAGCCACGTCCCGCCCGCCGCTCGCCCCTGCGGTGGATGGGCCTGGGTATGGTCCTTGCACTCGCGTGCACCGTTGGACTGGCCACAGTCAGCTCCGCGGACACCGCTGGTCAGAAGAAGACGATTGACGCCGAGGTCGCCCAGCTGCGCATCCAGCTGCAGGACACCTCCAAGAGCCTGGCCAACGCCTTCATCGAGCTCCACCGCACCCAGGCCGAGCTGCCCGGCGCGCAGCAGGCACTCACTGCCGCCTCGGCCGCCCAGGTCGTCGCCGATCGTCACAACGAAGAGGTCGCCACGGCACTGGCACTCGCCCAGGCGAACGAAGCCAAGGCCGCGGATGCGTTGGCCCAGAATGCTCTCGACACCCAGTCCGCTCAGGACCAGCTCGGCAACATGGCCCGCGACGCTTATCAGCAGGGGGCGGTGTCCGCTCTCTCCATCGCGCTGGAGGCCCACAGTCCGGAAGACTTCACCAACCGCATCGTCATGATGGACACCGTCCTGCGGGTGCGTTCTGCGACGCTGCGGGGCCTGGGAACCATGCAGGCCGAGGGCAGGGCCGTCCGGGCCCACCTGGTCGCCGTGCGCGAACAGGTCGCGGCTCTGAAGGTCCAGGCACAGGCTGCTCTGGCGCAGGCCACGGCGGCTCGCGACCTGGCCGCAGCGACCAAGACAAAGCTCGACCTGCTGTATGCCGCCCAGACCAGCTTCGCCGCAACTGTAGCCGCCGAGAAGGCCGCCGAGATCACGAGAATCACGACGATGCAGGCTCAGTCGGCCGCATTGGCGCGAGTGCTGGCGGCTCGAGCCAAAGCAGCTCGGGAGAAAGCCGCACGCGAGCGGGCAGCTCGGGAGGCTGCGGCTCGTGCCGCCGGCCGGCCGGTGCCCCAGGACGGGCCGACCGGAAGCTTCAACGGATTCCTGAGCTTGCCGGTCAATGCCCCCGTGTCCTCGGAGTTCGGCATGCGCTTCGACCCCGTCATGCAGCGCTATCAGCTGCACGCCGGCATCGACTTCGCCGCCAACTGCGGCACGCCGGTCCGCGCCGCGGCCGACGGTGACGTCATCATGGCCATCCCGGAGTCGGCCTCCGGAGGTTACGGCAACGAGCTGGTCATCGACCACGGCTTCCTGCGCGGTGTCGACCTGACCACGACCTACAACCACCTGACCAGCTGGGTGGTCAGCTCAGGGCACGTGACCCGGGGTCAGGTCGTGGCGTACTCAGGCACCACCGGGTTCTCGACCGGCTGCCACCTGCACTTCGAAACCCGGCAGGATGGCACTCCGGTCAACCCGCGCAACTGGCTCTGACCCCCTTTGCTCACTCCAGGCCGCTTTGCTCAGCTCAGGCCGGTTTCGGGCACCAGAATCTGGCTCCGGAGCGGCCTGAACTGAGCAAAGGCCCGGGGCGCGGCCGAATCGGCGTGAACGGGGCCGCCTCCGGAAGGTAGCGTTGGGGGCAGAAGTCGCACCATCGCCTGAGCGGCGTCGCGGCAATGATTCAGCCGCGCGAGGCGCACGTGACCTGACGAAGGGATGGCGAGGGGTGGTCAAGGAGAAGGGCCAGAAGGTTGTTGCGAGGAATCGCAAGGCCTACCACGACTACCTGATCGAGGACACCTTCGAGGCCGGCATGGTCCTGAGCGGGACCGAGGTCAAGTCGCTGCGGGCGGGCCGGGCCTCTCTCGTCGACGGCTTCGCGACCGTACGGGGCGGGGAGATCTGGCTCGAGGGTGTGCACATCCCCGAATACACCGAGGGCACCTGGAACAACCACGCGCCTCGCCGGCGGCGCAAGCTGCTCCTGAACAAGGACGAGATCGCGAAGCTCATCTCGAAGACCAAGGAGAGCGGGCGCACCATCGTGCCGCTGTCGATGTACTTCAAGGACGGCTACGCCAAGGTCGAGATCGCGCTGGCCAAGGGCAAACGGGAGTACGACAAGCGAGAGACGTTGCGGGCCAAGCAGGACGAGCGTGAGGCGCAACGGGCGATCTCGGCACGACGGGAGAGGTGACTCTGGTGCAGCTACTGGGGCGGGTGAGGTCGCGGGTTCGGGGGCTGTTGACGGTTCTGGCGGTGTTCGGGCTGACGGTCTGGTTTGTGCCCGCTGCCCAGGCGGCTGCCGGTGGGGTGCCGACTGCGGGGGTGCGACCGGTCGCCATCAGCCAAGCTGTCCAGGGCGAGCGTGTCTTGTCCTTCACCGCGGACTACAACGTGGCCGCGGACGGTTCCGTCGGGGTCACCGAGACCCTGGTGTGGCAGTTCGGGCCGGGTGAGCACCACGGCATCAAACGTAATATCACCGTGCGACAAGGCGTCCCCACTCCGCCGGGCAAGTACCGCTTCTACGAGATGAGCGATGTCGGGGCGAGCAGCCCGACCGGCGCAAATGCAGACGTCTACGTCTCCGATCTCGGTGCCGACAGCGTCATCAGGATCGGCAGCCCGACAGTGCCCTTCGAGGGTGCGCAGCAGCAGACCTACGTGGTGAAGTACCGCCTGGCTCACGTTGCCAACGGGTTCCCCGACCACGCGGAGCTCTACTGGAACGTCACTGGCGCAAGCTTCGACCTCCCCGTGGACTCGGTCAAGGTCACCGTTCACGGACCCGCCGCGGTGACAGATGCCCTGTGCTTCCAGGGCGCCGACCGTTCCGCTGCCCCCTGTCAGGCAAGTTCGGGGCAGACCGCGACGTACGCCGCGACCGGCCTGGGCCCACGCCAGCAGGTGACCATCGTCGCCTCGTTCCCGGCATCGGCCATCACCGATACGGCGCCCGACCTTCGCGACGGTGATACCGGTTTCAGTGGCGGAGGCTCCGGCTCACAGATGTCCCCCACGTTGGCCAGGGGCCTGGGCCTGCTCGGCTACGGTGGCGGGCTTGCTCTCCCGGCCTTGGCCGCTGCCCTGATGGGGACGCTGGTCTGGAAACGCGGCCGCGACGAGCAGTATGCCGGTCTGACCCCGGGGCTCACCCCGGTCGAGGGTGCGCCTGGTCCGGTCACCCACGGCCAAGAGGGTCCGGTTGCCGTGCAGTTCGCCCCACCCGAGGGAGTTCGCCCGGGGTTGGTCGGCACAATCATCGATGAACAGGCCAACACGATCGACGTCTCCGCGACGGTGGTCGACCTGGCCGTCCGTGGCTACTTGAGGATTGAGGAGGTCGAGTCCGGTGGTCTCTTCAAGCGCGCGGACTGGCAGCTCACCAAGCTGGTTCCCCCTGATCAGGCCGAGGTGCTGTTGCCATACGAGGAGACTCTGTTCGCCGGGATCTTTGCCGACTCAAACCCTGTGCTCCTCTCGGGGCTGAAGAACAAGTTCCACACCACCTTGACGACGGCCCAGTCGCAGATGTACTCCGAGGTGACCCGTCGCGGCTGGTTCCGCAAGTCGCCGGAGAAAGCTCGGCGGGGTTGGACCACCCTGGGCCTGTTTGTGATGGGCGGGGGCCTGGTTTCGGGTTGGTTTCTGGGGTTCCAGAGCGCTGACACCGACCGGGTCGGCGGCCTGAGCTTCGCGATTCCCTCGGGCATCGTGCTTGCCGGCGGGCTGCTGGTCGCCGGCGCGATCATCTGGGTGCTGGGCCAGCGGATGGCCGCCAAGACAGCGAGCGGCAGTGCGGTTCTGGCCCAGTCGCTGGGCTTCAAGCAGTATCTCGTTACTGCGGAAGCGCGACAGATCAGGTTCGAGGAGGCGCAGGACATCTTCAGTCGCTACCTGCCTTACGCGATCGTGTTCGGCGTGGCCGATCGCTGGGCCGGCGTCTTCTCCGAGGTCGCCGAGGCGGCGACGGCCGCGGGTCAGTCCATCGGAATGCCGGGCTGGTATGTTTTCGCCGGCAGCGGCGGGTTCGGGAACTTCGGGGGGATCGCCTCCGGCATGGACTCGTTCTCCACGATGGCCAGCGGCACCTTCACGAGTACGCCTGGCTCGTCCGGGGGCAGTGGCTTCGGCGGCGGTGGGTTCTCTGGTGGTGGTGGCGGCGGCGGCGGGGGCAGCTCCTGGTAGTCGCGGTCGGTCGGGTTGAGAGGTGGCTCTTGCCCCTGGTCGAGGGCTCCCTTGATGGGGCTCCGATCCACCCCTCAACCCTCCCGCGTTACAAGCGGATGAGCATTTTGCCCCTGTTGGAGCCAGCCATGAGGTCCCGAAAACCGTTGACAGCGTTGTCGATCCCGTCCACGACGGTCTCTCGCCAGACGATCTTGCCGTCGGCCAACCACTGACCGACCTCGGCCTCGAACTGCGGACGAAGATCCGCGTGGTCGAAGACGAGGAAACCGCGAAGGGTCAGACGCTTGCCGATGATCATCGGCATGTTGCGTGGCCCGGGCGTCGGCTCGGTAGCGTTGTAGACCGAGATCATCCCGCAGATGGCGGCGCGACCGTTCGGGCGTAAAGCCGAGATGGCCGCCTCGAGATGGTCGCCGCCGACGTTGTCGAAATAGACGTCGATCCCTTCGGGCGCAGCCTCGGCGAGGCCCTTGCGGATCGGCGTGGCCTTGTAGTCGATGGCCGCGTCGAAGCCGGCTTCGTCGAGCAGCCATGCGGTCTTCTCCGGTCCACCGGCGCTGCCGATGACCAACGATGCGCCTTTGAGCCGAGCGAGCTGGCCAACCAGCGAGCCGACGGCTCCGGCCGCCGACGAGACGAATACGCGCTCGCCTTCGACGAACTGACCGATGCGCAGCAGGCCCGCGTAGGCGGTCAGACCCGGCATACCAAGGACTCCCAGGTAGGCCTGGGCGGGCGCCAGCCTGGTGTCCAGCGTGCGTGCGCCCTTGGCAGGAAGCAGTGACGTCGTGCGCCAGCCGAACCGATGAATCACGGTGTCCCCAACCGCAATTGCAGAGCCGTTGCTGTCCGTCGCCGCCTCTCCGACCTGCTCTACTACCCCCACCGCGTCGCCGTCCATGGGCTGGTCGAGCTGGAACGGTGGGACATAGGACTTCGCATCGTTCATCCGGCCACGCATGTATGGGTCGACTGACAGAAAGGTGTTGCGGACCAGGATCTCGCCTGACCCCGGGGCGGCAAGATCGGCCTCGACCAGAGCGAAGTCCTCATCGACCGGAACTCCTCGTGGGCGACGGGTGAGGTGCCATTGGCGGCTGGTCGTCATGGGCAGTGTCCTTAGGAATCTTTTGGTGCTCTGTCGGGTTGGACGGATAGGCTTGGGTCGTAGCTGACCGTGAGGCCAGTGTTGACAAGTAAACAGTGCGACGTGTGCCACCCATGGGGGTGATCGGTTTCGACGTTGATCGTCATTCCAGGAGAAGCGGGTCGAGGACGCAGGGTTATCTCGTTAACGATCCTTGCAAAACAATAGGTGCCAATTCAAAAAGCACCGACTTCGCCCTCGCCGCCTGAGCGAGCTCCGAAGTCCGTCAGCCTAGGCTTGCTTTCGGCCTAGTTCCTGGCGTCAGCTAGAAAGCTTGCTGGGCGCCCTTGTTGTGGGGGTTGCCCGGGACTCTTACACAGCTGGGCCTGTCAGTGGACGTGTGCGTGCGAGCACTGGGGCCGAGAAAATCCGTAGCGCACTGCACCCGGAGAAGTCCTGGTTTACCGTCAGCGGACGCGGGTTCGATTCCCGCCACCTCCACCACCATGGGCACGTCGCACTGGTTGCCTCCTAGGAAAAGGGGCCCGATCACAGGATCGGGCCCCTTTCTTCCGTTGTGATGCGGCCCAGCTGTGATGAAGCCTGCTGTAACCAAGCCTGTTGTGACCGAGCCTGATGTGATGACGCCCGGCTGTGATGCAGCGCGCCGCGATGAACCGGCCGGGCGCGTCGTACGTGGTCATAGATAGTCCCTTGGAGGTAACCATGTCCGGTTCCACGTTCACCATCCGCCTTCTCGGCGCCACCGCCACCCTTCTGCTCGCATCCGCATGCGGCACCACCACAAACACCACCGGCGCCACCCCGGGTGCCGGCGCTGATCAAGCCACCGCCGCGACGGCAGGCGGCGTCCTGAGCGTTCGTACGACCTCGCTGGGCCCGGTCCTGGTCGATGCCAAGGGACTCACTGTGTACCTGCTCACGGCCGACACTCCGGGTCATTCGTCCTGCTCGACCCAGTGCCTTCAGTACTGGCCACCCGTGCCGGCACCTGCAGGGGCCTCCGTTCCGTCGGTCGGGGGTATCAGCGCGGCGCTGGCCGAAGCGAAGGACACCAGCGGCGCCCCGGTGTTGACCGCGGGTGGCTGGCCGCTCTACACGTTCGTCAAGGACAAGGCTCCTGGCGACGTCGCGGGTCAGGGTGTCAAGAGCTTTGGTGGGACCTGGTATGCCGTGTCACCGTCCGGTGCGGCTGTCACCGCGCCACCGAAGAGCGCTCCGGCTGCGACCAGTGGCGGCGGGGGCATTTACGGCTACTGATGTCAGCCTCTGCGAACAACGCGAAGGATCGTGGTCGTCTGCACAGCCACGATGCTTCGCGCTGGGCGCGCACGATCCTTCGCGTTGGCGCGCATCAGGTCGGTTGGGCGCGAATCAGGTCGCGAATCAGGTCGAGAGGCGCAGGATCGCCAGTCCTGACAGGGTCCTGACCTCCACGGATGCGATGTCCTGACGAGCAAGCGATGTGGCGCCCATGACGGTGAGCTTGCGACCGGGCGGTGCCTTCCAGGTGGCAACCTGTTGGGCGACGCCGCTGCGGTCGATGACGACCATCGCGTAGGGGAATCCGCCAGCCGGGGCCGACCCATTGGCCTTGTAGGAGCAGGTCAGGTCGATGCGGGTGCCCCAGGCCGTGTCGACCAACCGCGCGCTGGCGGTAACAGACGTCGGAACAACGGCACTCAGCGCCAGACTCGCGGTGCCCGCAGGTGTCGTGGAGGGTGAGGCGACCGGGGGCCGGGTGGGGGAGTCGGAGTTGGTCAGAGCCACCGCGCCCACCGCGATCAGGCACGCGGCCGCGGCAGCGGCTGTGCCGACAGCCATACGACGCCGTCCGCGCTCACGGCGCACCGCCCGTGCCAGCGCAGGCAACAACGTCTCCGGCGGGGCCTCGACCTCGGCGGTGAGCTGATCCTCCGAGACCTTGGACATGAGGCCTGGCAGGCCAGCGAGCTCGCCGACGGAGCTCGCGCAGGCTGCACAGCCCTTGAGGTGGTCCTCGAACTCGCGTCGGTCGGCGGGGGACAGCGCGCCCAGGACGTACGCCGCGTCATACAGGGCGAACTCGTCGGTGCTCATGCCCCCACTCCCATCTCTTCCAGTGCCAACCGCAGGGCCCGCAGTCCGTAGTGCGTACGTGACTTGACTGTCCCCTCAGGGATGTCGAGCCGTCGCGCCGCCTCCGCCACCGAGCGCCCCCGGTAGTAACACTCCACCAGGACCAGCCGGTGCTCTTCGGAGATTCGGCTCAGGGCGTCCGCGACGACCCAGGACTGCAGCAGCTGGTCGGTCTCGTCGCCGACCGGTGGGCTCTCTGGCGGCTCAGCGGTGGTCACCTCGAGCTGCGCACGGCGGGTGCGCCACTCGTCGATGACCAGGTGGCGTGCCACGGTGAACAACCATGCCCGTGCCGAGCCCTGAGCCTGGTCGAGGATCTTCGGGTTGCGCCATGCGCGAAGAAGGGTCTCCTGGACGATGTCCTGGGCTCGCGCACGGTCGCCGTTGGTCAGACGGACGCAGTAGCCCCAGAGGGCAGCCGCATGCTCGTCGTGCAGCTCCCGCATGAGATCCACCTGGCTGCTGGTCACACTCTCCTCCTGCTGGCTACACGCAGCGCAGGCGCAGATGGTTCACTGCACCGGGAACAGGGCGTCAGACCTCGGTCAGACGCGACTCCTCCTCCTTGGCAACCTCGGCCTTGATTGCTTCCATGTCGAGGCCCCGGACCCCCTCGATCACCGAGCTCAGGCCTGCAGCCGGCAGCGCCCCGGGCTGGGCGAAGACGAGGATGCCCTCACGGAAGGCCATGAGCGTGGGGATCGAGGTGATGTTGGCCGACTGGGCGAGAAACTGCTCCGCCTCGGTGTCGACCTTGCCGAAGACGATGTCCGGGTTTGCCGCGGCAGCAGCTTCGAAGACGGGGGCGAACTGACGACAGGGGCCACACCAGGCGGCCCAGAAATCGACCAGAAGGATGTTGCTCTCCTCGATGTTCTTCTCGAACGTTGTCTCGGTCAGCTCAATAGGGCTCATGCAGTCTCCAACGGACAGGATCCGGCAGCCATTCCCGCGGGCAACGGGTCGGGTGGCAGGCTTGTGCCCATGCAGCGCGCGAGCGATGAGATAGCCGGCTACTGGAACGCGTACGCCGACGCCTACGACGCCGAGCCCGACCACGGTCTTGGCGACCCGTCGACGCGCGAGGCATGGCGGGCTCTGCTCGAGCGATGGTTGCCGGCAGGGCCGAGCGACGTCGCCGATCTGGCGTGTGGCACCGGTTCACTGACGGCGCTGGTCGCTTCGCTCGGGCACTCGGTGGTGGGGATCGACCTCGCGGACGCCATGGTGGAGCGCGCCAGGGCAAAGACCGAGGAGTTCTCGGGGCGCGTCTCGATAAGGCAGGGCGACGTCTGCCTGCCGCCGATCGAGCCGGCGAGCCTGGACGTGATCCTCGCGCGGCACATCCTCTGGACGCTGCCTGACCCGCAGGCTGCGCTGGCCCGGTGGTGTTCGTTGTTGCGCCCAGGTGGCCGGCTCCTGCTGGTCGAGGGCTGTTGGTGGTCGGCGGGCGACGAGGACTACAACGACGAAGCCGGTATGCCGTGGGCCGGGGGAGTCCGGGCAGTGGACCTTTCGGCAACGCTCCAGCCTCTGGTCCAACGGGCCGAGGTCGTGCCCCTGACGGACGCGGTGTTGTGGGGCAGACAGATCGAGGACGAGCGCTACCTCCTGGTGGCAGGGGTATGACGGCACGTTCGTCGAGCGCGCCTGGAACGGTGGCCGGCAGGTCCAGCCCACGCGGGTCACGACTCCTGTGGCGCTGGGCTTTCGGCGCAGCTGTGGTCGTGCAGCTGATTGCCCTTTATGTCCCTGATGCCCCTGCTGGGCCCGCGATCATCGGGCTCGACAAGGTGGTGCACGTATCCATCTTCGCTGTGCCGGCTCTTGCGGCGTTGATGCTGGGTCTCCGGGCCCGGTGGGTACTGGGGATACTCGCCGTGCATGCGCCGATAAGTGAGCTGATCCAGCATTTCTTTCTGACTCACCGCAGTGGTGACGTGTTTGATGCCGTTGCCGACATCAGTGGTGTTCTCCTCGGCGGGTTGGCATACGTGGTCTGGAATCGCCGCCAACACTGATAAAGTTGCTCGCATACCCGATGGCTACGGCGCGCACAAATGCGTCACAGACTGAGCAGTTGAGAATCATCGGGCCCTGCCGGATAGCGACCGTTATCTCCGGCCCGCCGGGCGCAGCCAAGACCATCGCGCCTGAGGTTCGTTCTCATTGTTGCCGTTGGACCGGTAGCCCGAGGCGTTCCTACCTCGAGTACCGAAGTGGATATCTAAGTGAACAAGCACATCAGTTCCGGCGCGCCCAAGAAGGCTCGCTGGTCCACGGCCAAGAAGTCCGAAGCCAGGACTGGCCCCAAGAAGGCTCACCGCGGACAGCAGGGGCAGGCGCCTCGCAGTTTTGACGACCGCGCGCCTCGCACCCGTGGGGCCCGCGATGACCGTCCCGCCCGCACCTATGGCGCCCGCGACGAGCGTCCCACGCGCAGCAACGACCGTGGTGAGGACCGCGCACCTCGCACCTACGG
>DASVHT010000226.1:0-4443 GCA_036382455.1 Dermatophilaceae bacterium | reverse complement strand
GTGGCGGGGCAGTTGCGGGACCTTCTTGAGAGGGATAGGCCGCGCCTGGAGCCTGTCGCAGTCAGCGTGGCGGTCGCGATGCGGGACGCCTCCCTGAACCTCGAACAAGGGGTTGGGGAGGTGTATGCGGAGATCAGTGTCGATCGACGCAATGTGATCTGGGATCAGTGGCTCGGATCCCCAGGAGTCTTGCTATGACCGTCTCGCATCCAGAAGCCCGCCAAGTCAAACGGCGGTTATTGCCGCCATCTGCACTGCTTCGTCCTTATGAGGAGGTTGTACCTTTCCGTGGGCGCGAGAGTGAGCTGGCCGACTTGCACAGCTGGTGTACGAGCCCCGGCAGGGTAGCTGTACGACTCCTAGTCGGGCCGGGCGGCCAGGGAAAGACGCGCCTTGCCCTGCGCCTTGTGGATCGGATGGTGAAGGAGGGCTGGATCGCAAGGGTTGCGTCTCCTGGTAAGCCGGACCAACCCACCGATCTGTCTTTGCTCATTGACCGAGCTGCGCCAGGCCTGCTGGTGGTTGACTACGCGGAGACCCGAACTACGCAGCTCGATCGGCTGCTCGGCACCCTCGAGGACGTAGCCGACACGGCCCGGGTACGGGTACTGCTCCTTGCAAGGGCCGCCGGTGATTGGTGGGACCAGCTCCGCCGCGACCACCCCGACCTGCTGTCTACCGCCCCCCCTCCTTACTTCCTGCCCACCCTTGACGACAGCTTGTCGTCCCGAAGGGAGGCCTTTGCCGAGGCGGTGGACGCGTTCGTACGGGCGCTGCCAGCAGTCGACCCAAGCGCGGACTGGGCAGAGGTGGCGAAGGCTGTCACTGCGCCCGCAGACCTCGATGCCGCGCGCTACGCGAGTCCGCTGACTCTACAATTACAGGCCCTAGTCGCCCTCTTGCAGCAGCGTAATAGAGCGGTGGGAGCCAGGGATCCAGTCACCGTAAACGAAGTCGTTGAACTTTATCGACCGGTGGACGAGGCCCGACCCGGTGAGTTCAGAGTGGAGCTTGCGGCGGCATTGTTGGAAGAGGCCGAGGCGCTGGCGGACCGTGGCAGCCATACCGTTGGTGTCGCTACGGTCGAGGAAGTAGTAGCTCTCTACCGCTGGCTTGCCGCGAAGGATACGACGGCATTGCCAAACCTCGCCCGCGCACTGACCCTTAAGGGTGGAATACTTGCGGCGGTTGGTCACCAACAAGAGGCCTTTGGCGCTGTTGTTGAAGCCGTCACCCTTTACCGGCAGCTCGCCAGGGAGCGGCCCGTTGCGTTTCGCCCCACCCTCGCCGGGGCGCTGAACAACCTGTCGAACGCGATGGCCGACCTCGGCCGGCGGGAGGACGCGCTGGCGGCGATCGGCGAGGCCGTCGACATCCGCCGGGAGCTGGCCGCCGCCCGCCCGGACGCCTTCCGCCCGGACCTGGCCATGGCGCTGAACAACCTGTCGGTCCGGCTGGCCGACCTCGGCCGGCGGGAGGACGCGCTGGCCGCGATCGGCGAAGCCGTCGAGGCCTATCGGGAGCTGGCGGCGGCCCGGCCGGACGCGTTCCGCCCCGCCCTCGCCGGGTCGCTGAACAACCTGTCCAGCGCGCTGGCCGAGCTGGGGCGGTGGGAGGACGCGCTGGCCGCGATCGGCGAAGCCGTCGACATCCGCCGGGAGCTGGCGGCGGCCCGGCCGGCCGCGTTCCGCCCCGACCTGGCCAGGGCGCTGAACAACCTGTCGAACGCGCTGGCCGAGCTGGGGCGCGCCGCGGTGGCCGTTCCGGCTTCGCCCGCGACGTGGGGAAGCCGGAGAAGGCCCGCGAGCTGTACGAACGGGCGCTGCGGATCTTCGAGCGCGCGGACGGCCCCGACCACGTCGAGGTCGCCGGCACCCTGGACAACCTCGGCGCCGCGTGGCACGATCTGGGGAAGCCGGAGAAGGTCCGCGACCTGTTCGAACGGGCGCTGCGGATCTTCGAGCGCGAGTACGGCCCCGACCACGTCCAGGTCGCCGCCCCCCTGGGCAACCTCGCAAACGCGTGGAGCGCGACCTGGGGGACGCGGAGAAGGCCCGCGACCTGTACGTGCGGGCGCTGCGCATCTTCAAGCGTGCCTACGGCCCCGACCACGTCGAGGTCGCCCGCACCCTGAACAACCTCGGCACCGCGTGGCACGATCTGGGGAAGCCGGAGAAGGTCCGCGACCTGTTCGAACGGGCGCTGCGGATCTTCGAGCGCGAGTACGGCCCCGACCACGTCCAGGTCGCCGCCCCCCTGGGCAACCTCGCAAACGCGTGGAGCGACCTGGGGGACGCGGAGAAGGCCCGCGACCTGTACGTGCGGGCGCTGCGCATCCTCTACGCCCACTTTCCCAACGGGCATCCGTATTGCGACATCGTTGTGAGCAACCTGCGCCGCGTCGCTCCTGACCTGATCGTGCTGGACGACGGGCGAGTGTTTAGCCGACCCGGAGATGCCTCACCGACTGGTTCCTGAGACTAGACTCCGCGACCTATCGGGCCTCGGCGGTTCCCCGCCCCAGCCTGCTGGCCAGTGCGTAGGTGGCGTGCCGGTCCAAGCTGTTGCGCGATCGGTCGTAGCGCCGGGTAGTGCGGGGATCGGCATGGCCGGCGAAGTCCTGAACGTCCCGGAAGGGGACGCCGGCGTTGAGCGCCGCGGTGATGGCGCTGTGCCGGAGGCTGTGGGGGCTGAGCCGGTCGGCGGCCGGGAGCCTGGCTTTGCGGGCCAGCCGACGCACGAGGCGCCAGGCGGTGGGCTCGGTCATGCGTTTGCCGGTGCGGTCCAAGAAGATCGGCCCTGCGCCACGGTCGGCGATGTAGGCCTCCAGCGCCCGTGACGTGGCCGGGGCCAGAGCTTCGGTGCTGCGCTTGCCGCCCTTGCGGGTGAGCTCGAGGACCCGGTGCCCAAAGTCGTGGGTGAGGTGATCGATGTCCCGGGATAGCGCCTCACCAATGCGCAGGCCGTTGAGGGCCAACAGCGTCATGAGGGCAGCCGAGCGCAGGCCGTCTGCCTCGGCAGCCTCTAGGAGCTTGATCAGCTCCTTTTCGTCCAGGCCGACGGTGGAAGAGTGGTCGGAGACCTTGGGGCGCTTGACCCGGACGATGGGGGAGGCCTCGATCAGGCCGGCGTCGACAACGGCGTACTCGTAGAGCCCCGACAGGCACGACATGCGGCGGGCAATGGTCGAAGCAGCAGCGGGCTTGGCGGTCTTGGGCTGGGGAGATTCGGTCTGTTCGGCGATCCAGCGGTCGACGTGGTCGCGCCGGGCAGCGAGGGGATGTACGCCGATCGACTCACACCAGGCGTACCAGGCACGTATGTCGCTGAAGTAGGCCCGACGGGTGTGGCCTCGAAAGCCAACGAGGAACGCGGCAGCCAGGCGCCAGGCCGGGTCAGAGTCCAGTTCCTGCACGCCGAGGGTGCCGTTCGGGAGGCGGTCGAGGGCCACGTCGAGGGCCGCGGGGCTTGGCTGTAGCCGAGTGATCTCAGTCATCACGGCGCCCCAAACGGGCTGCGGCGGCGCCGCTCGTAGAGCCCGAGCGCTTGGATGGTGAGCACGAACGGAACCTGAGTGATCGTCAGAACACGACCCACGTCGTTGGTGAGACGGACGTTGAAGACGCCTGCCTCACTGGGTCGGGGAAATTCCTGGCGCTCCAGAAAAGAGAGTGACGCCCAGTAGTTCCCGTGAGCGAACCCGCTGCACATCTGCCACAGGAGTGAAGCGAAGTCAGCGCCGAGATCGGTTGACGCTCCTGCTTGGCGGACGACGGCCCCGTAGCTGAAGCGCCCGGCCACGTCGTTGGGGTCGATGCGGTGCGCCGTGGCGAGGGTCTGTATTTCGATCATCCGTTCCTTGGCCGTGCGGATGCCGGCCACCGCCTCGGCCGCCATCAGGTCGTGGGCCCTGCCGAACTCCCTGGCCTCGTGAAAAGCGAGCTTCAGGCGCCGACGGACCCTTTCGATGCGCGCCCCCGGCTCCAAGAGCCACACGGCAGTGGCCGCGTTCTCGGTCGCGGAGCGGAGCAGGGTGAACGGAGCGTGTGTATGCACCACCCGGGCGTCGGCGACCAACGACTTGAGGGCGTGGAGGTGGTCAACGGCCTGGGTCACGGCGCTCCAGGCGGCGTGGGCGACTTGGAGGTCGGGACTCCAGCGAGCGTCGCCGGCGAGCGGACTGCCGGCTTCGACCTCTGGCGAGGCTCGCCCGGTCATGGTGAGCCAGTCGTCGATGGTGGCGAACATGGAATCGCCGTCGAGAACGAGACCCGGTGACTTTGCTCTATTGCTCATCCTAAGTGCAGGATAATCGTAGTTCTCTGTAGCCCGGAGGCGAGATCCCTTGTGGTGGAAGGCTTTTCTCGTTGTAGACATGTCTTCGACGATGGTCACGACCGTCTCGTGACTGCGGCGGCGCGGGCGGCTCCGAGTCTGCGGGCC
>DASVHT010000225.1:0-1743 GCA_036382455.1 Dermatophilaceae bacterium | reverse complement strand
AGCGCCGGATCACCATCGGAAACCAACCCCGCTGCCGCGTAACCCGGCAAGGTCCCGATCGGTCCGGTGTGCGCGATGCACGCGGCTGGGCCGAAGCAGTCGCGGGCGGTCAGGCCTTGGTAGATCGGCTGGGTCCAGTCGGACCCGCCGTTGGACGAGAAGTAGATGCCCGAGACGCCCACACCCGGGGTGAACGGGCAGGTGGCCGGGTCGCCGGCGGCGCACGACTCCATGTCGATCTCCTCGTTGGAGCCAGCGGCCACCACGTTGGGATGACCGGCGTCAATGGCCACGGCAGGCTCGTTCTGCTTGTTCTGCGAGAACGGCGTGGCCGGGCTGCCGACCGACACGATGGTGTCGATGGTGGGCGGGGAGGCGGCCACGCTGACAGTGGCGCCGATGAGTGCTGTCGCCAGAGCGGCTAGCGACGCGGTGATGAAGCGGGGATTGCCCAGAAGTCCTCCAGGGTCGGTCGGCATCCAGGCCCTGGGCCGGGTCGGGACTGCAGCGAAGAACTCAGCCTGCACCCATCCGCGCCGCGTGCCAACCCTTGCGGGAGGTGCCCGCTCCACTCACCCACTCACCCGCTCGGACGCCTGGTCCGAGGCCAGCTGGTTGGCCCTGCAAGCCCGCTCGACTCGCTGCTCCTCGTCGCTGGCACGGGTCGACCCGCGCGGCCTCAGCGGAGCTGAAGCGAGCGCCGCAAGGTACTGGGAGGCCCAGCGCTGCACGTCGTGGTCGGCGACGCGCTTGCGCAGCGCCTTCATCCGGCGCCGGCGCTCTTCGTCGGGGACCGTGATCGCGCGCATGATCGTCTGCTTGATGCCCTCGATGTCGTGGGGGTTGCAGATGAAGGCCTGGTGCAGCTCGTGCCACGCACCGGTGAACTCACTGAGGACGAGTGCGCCGCCCAGGTCGTACCGGCAGCTGACGTACTCCTTGGCGATGAGGTTCATGCCGTCCCGCAACGGGGTCACGAGCAGGACGTCGGCGGCCATGAACATCGCCACCATCTCGGCACGCGGGTAGAAGTGGTGCAGGTAGTGCACCGCGGGCTGGCCAATCGCGGAGAACTCCCCGTTGATCCGCCCGACGGTGCCCTCGACCTCCTCGCGCAGCTGGCGGTAGGCGTCGACGTGCTCGCGGCTCGGCAGGGCCACCTGCACCAGCATCACGTCAGGTGGGCCGATCGCCTTGTCCTGCAACAGCTCCTCGTAGGCCTTCAACCTGTGCCGGATCCCCTTGGTGTAGTCGAGCCGGTCAATACCGAGCATGAGGACCTTCGGGTCGCCGAGCGAGACACGGATCTCCGCCGCTCGGGCAAGCACCTCCGGCGTCCTGGCCAGCTCGTCAAGCCCGCGGAAGTCCACCGATATGGGCATCGCCGTGGCCCGCACCGTTCGGTGTTCGGAGGGGTCGTTGCCGGGCGGCGTGAAGGTGACGGTGTCGCCCTTGGTCGCCATCCCCAACAGGCTCCGGCAGCAACGCAGGAAGTTCTTGGCGTCGGGGAGACGCTGGAATCCCAGGTAGTCGGCGCCCAGCAGACCCTCGACCAGGGCCCGGCGCCACGGCAGCTGCGAGAACAGCTCGACCGGCGGGAAGGGGATGTGGTTGAACCAGCCGATGCGCACATCTGGCCGGATGGCCCGGACCATGGCCGGTACCAGCTGCAGCTGGTAGTCGTGCACCCAGATGGTGGCGCCGGGCGCTGCCACGTCGGCGACGGCCTGGGCGAAGCGATGG
>DASVHT010000224.1:0-2060 GCA_036382455.1 Dermatophilaceae bacterium | reverse complement strand
ACCACCACCACCACCACCACCACCGCCGCGAGCTGGCTCGGCGGGCTTGTTGTTTGGCGATCGCTACGGTGCGGGCGCTGTTTTCGGCCCTTGATACTGGTGAGGTCGCCTAATCAACAGTCGTCAGTTCCTCCTGGGAACCAGCCCGATGGTGACCGTAGGTGATCTCACCAGTATCAAGGGCCTACCCGCTCATCATCATCGGGTCGGTGGCGCCGACCCCGTGCAGACCAGGGGCCAGCGCGGGCACCCAGACCACGGCGACCGCTAGGGCCAGCGCGACCAGGCCCACTAGCCGGGAGAAAGCGAGCCCCCTGGACCAGGATTTCTCAAGCAGCACGACGACGGCGAGGACAACCATCGCCGGGATGTTCATCACCCCCAACGCGACAAGCACGACGAACAGCGCCCAGCAGCAGCCAGCGCAGTAGGCGCCGTGATGAGCGCCCGCTTGGAGGTCGCGCAGCGGCCCCCGGTAGGAGCCGTATCGCAAGAGCAACGACAGCGGCGAGCGGCAGTGCAACAGGCAACGGTTCTTCCATGAGGTCAGCTGGTAGATCCCGCAGGCGGCGTAGGCCACCACGGCACCCGCCGTAGCCAGGCCCGGTCGACCCTCGGCGAGGCGCCCGGCGCCCCAGGCAAGGGCAAAGGCCGGCACACCGGCGGCCGCCCATACCGTTAGGTAGCCGAGTGCGAACGCCGTCAGCCGCACGGCTCGGTGTGTCTGCACCGTCCGGGTGTAGACGGACGCCAATGGTGCAACAGCGGGCAGCATCATCGCGGCCATCATCGGCGTCCACATGACCAGGAATGCCGGGAGTCGCAACCCCGTCACACCGGGGCCAGCTCCTCCCATCGCCCGGGATCGCGTTACGGTCACGGCCCACGCGACCGCCGCGACCAGCAGCAGTGCGGCGGCCTGCGGGGTAAACCGGCGAAGCGGGGCAAGCGACAGCGGGGTGGCCCCGTTGGTCACGCCGACCAGGCGAACGGAGACGAGAAGGCGCTCTGACCTTCCCCCGCCAGCTCCACACCGAATGCAGAAACCCGCGACCTAGTCGCTCTGGCCACGGTCAAGGTGGTGTTGGCGGGGTGGACTATGTTCGTGAGCTGAACCGGAGCGGCTTCGCTACCGGGCGGGATGTAGTCCTCGACCTCGATGTCGATCCCGTCGCCGATCTGCACCCGATGGTGGCGGCCGTCGTTGGAGTAGGAGATGGCGACCGATTCGACTCCGAGCATCTCCCCGATGAGCGGACCGAGCATCGCCGGCGGGCCGCCGTGGCCCCCCGATAGAACGGCTCCGAGCTTCTCGGCCTGGCTCGGTGACGCGGCGTCGTCGAGGAACAGGCCCATGCGCCAGTTCCCGTCGGCCATGACGGGGGGTGTGTCGACGAACATGGCGAAACCCAGATCGCTCACGTCCACTCCATCAACATCGCCGGAGTCGATGTGGAAGGCAAGGAGGACGCGGCAGCGCTCGTAGTCAGCCGGCATGCTGAAGCCGGAATGGGTGCACGGACAGATCATGTCGCAGGAGCAGTTTTCGAAGTACGTGCCCTCGAAGCGCCAGGCCATCATAGGCTCCCTCGTCGCGGCTCGGTAGGTGACATGCATAGACCTGCCCGGGCACCGACGCAAGAGGCCGGCCACCGGGGATGGTGGTCACGACGGCATGGCTTTGTCATGTCATCCGCTTCTCAAGCGCTGGCAGGGCCAACCCAGGGAGGTGGTGGATGAGCGATCTTCCGCGTCGTCCTCAGTCTGGACGCGGCGTTGAACGGCGACATCGCTGGGCGCCGTAGCGAGGGCCGTCCTCGGTATTCCAGTATCGGAATATTGCGCCCGGTACCTCGGTACCGGGCGCGCCTGCTGGCGCCAGTGGGTGCACGGGCGCAAGATCAATATCGGTCATACTGTCGACCGTGCCCAAGATCGTCACAGTCGCGGCCTACAAAGGCGGCGTCGGCAAGACCACGCTTGCCCTGGAGCTGGCCTACCTGCTCGATGCACCGCTTGTTGATCTCGACTGGGACAAGGGCGGAGCCACCAAGCGATGG
>DASVHT010000223.1:0-5424 GCA_036382455.1 Dermatophilaceae bacterium | reverse complement strand
CGGCAGGTCTCGGCTACCAACGCCAACCCACCGTTCGGCGTCAACGTCGGGTCATCGGCGCGGAACTCGATTCTCGGCCGGCGGGGCGCTACGGTGACCACCAGACAGGTGCCTTTCCGGTGCGGGACTCGGACGGTGTCGTAACCCCGATTGTCCTTGCCAGGAAAGGCACTTGTCGTCTCTGTGAGCTCGTGTCGCGGATTCAGCGCGGCCTAACTCGCGGATCTAGGTCTGAGAGTCGACGTCCGTCCCGTCACCCGAAAGTCAGGGGTAGCTGTCGACGAATGGTCCAGCGGCAGCAGCTAGCACCTCGCCTACCTGTCGATGCCTGCGACCCTGGGCGTCACCGTCCCGGAGTCCTACAAGGTGGGTCAGGCTGCGCTGCGTGCGCAGCACGATCGGCGGCGTAGATGCCACCGCCCTGGACTGGTTGAACGCTTCAATGGCCCTGGAGAAATACCCGTCTCCACCCTCGCTCAGGGCCAGGCCGAGCCGGGCGACCCCACACAGGTCGTGCGCCTCGTAGTTGTCACCATCGATTCCGCATAGGTGAGCGGCGCGCGATTCCGCTTTGTGGAATGCGCCTGAAGCGTGATCGTCCTCGCGGCGGTAGGCGGTAATGCCAAGGACGACGAACCCCCCCACCGCCTGGTCCGACGTGCTCAGCCGGGCCGCGTTGTTCGCCGCGGCGTGTGCCTCCGGCAGACCGACCGTACGGCTGGCCATTGCGAGGTGCGCCTGAGCCAGCGTGGTGGCAGCCTCGCGGCGGGACTGTGCGTCGTTCCGCTGGGTGCCGAGCTTGACGGCATGGGACGCAAGCTGTGCTGCTTCGGCCGGCATCCCGGTGTCCAGGCACACCAGCGCACGGGTGCCGAGGAACGTTGCCACCCGCCGCGTCTCGCCCAAGCGTTCCGCCTGCCCCTGGCCCGCGCGAAGAATCTTCCGCGCGTCGAGGACGTTGCCGACGAGCGCTAGCACCTGCCCCCGGGTCAGGTCTAGCAGCAGCCGGGTCCGCTCGACGTCGACCGTCTCGGGCGCCTGGTCCAGGACCTCGTTGGCGCTCTCGTACTCCGCCAGAGCCGCCTGGAACTGTGCGTGCTGCAGCATGCACCGCATGCGGCCGGTCAGCGCCTGACCGCGCTCGAGGCTCCAGTCCTTATCCGCGTCAGCCAAGGCCTCGTCGTACTGGAGCAGGGCTCGCGGAACGTTCCCCCCGAGGCGGAACGCGTCACCGAGCAGGATGCGTACCCGGCAGGCGGTGTGGCGACGTTGCTGGTCGACGCAGAAGCTCAGTGCGGCATGGAGGTCGAGCACCGCTTCGCGGGCGTCGTCGTTCTGCATGTGGGCCAGGGCCCGGCTGGCGAGGTTCTGGACGTACAGGTACCCGCCGTCCAGCAGACGGTCGCCGACCCTCTGGCGTGATGGCAGCAGCAGGCCCCGCTGGCCGTGCTGGTGCAGGTACCCGTCTAACCGATGCATCGCCTCGACAGCCTTGGCCGCCTGTCCACCGGCAATGAGTATGTCGACCTCGGCAAGTCCGCGTCGTACATCGGTGTCCCCGCGTACCTCCGCTGTCAGAGGTGCGAACTGCCGGGCCGCGAGGTGGTAGACCGCACTCCGGGTGAACGGCATGGGTTGCTGGTTGAAGTCGTCTCGCTCTCCTGAGGAGACACGGTCGAGGAGATCACCGAGTCTGCAATCGCGCGGCAGGGCGTAGCGCTCCCCGTCGCTGCGAAGCAGTCGGCGGTGCGCGAGCTCGTCGAGGATGTCCTCGTACGTCTGACCGGGGAGGTACGGGGACAGGATCGCGTTGAGGCTGGCCGCCTCGGTGGGGCGGTCGAGGATAGCGAGCGCCTGGAGGACTCGCTGTTGAGTTCGGTCGAGCGACTCGACGGCGCGCGTGAGCAACGGACGAAGCAGCGCCGTTCCACTGCCCCCGACCTGGTGCAGATCGGCGACGAGTTGGGCCAGGTTCAGGTCAAGGTCGCCGTGCAGGACAGCGACGATCAGCTCCAGCACTCGTGGGTGGCCCGCGGTGAGGCTGAACAGCTCGCCCGTCAAGTTCGGTTGGGTGGTCAGCCGGAGTACGTGATCGGGGTCCATGCTGTGCAGCAGGTCCCAGACGTGCTCTTCCTCGACACCCTTGTCTAGAGTGAAATTGTCGGAGTCGTCTCGTGGCGCGAGCTCCGTGGGACCTTCGGTTCCGACCGTGAGCACATGCACCGTGGCCTCGTGCGAGTCGATGCACGCCTTGAGGACATCACGCAGCTCGGGGAGGCGGAAGTCACCGTCATTGTCTAGCAGGTCCTGGACGTCGTCGAGCACCACTAGGACGTGCGTACCCTCGACCGCGAGCAGAACCGACTCGAGCTTCTGCGGCCACGTTAGCCGGCTGTCTTCGGCAGCCACCTCCGCCTGCGCGGCCCGGGCAGGGGGTGCGACGCTTGCGATAGCACGCAGGACCGACGTGGCCGTGATGAGGTGTGGGCCGCGAGCGGGTAGGTAAACGAACGCGTCGACCGTCGCATGCGGTGGACCCTGACGCAACTGACTCAGAACCTGGGCCACCATGGCGGTCTTACCCACATCGGGGTCGCCGACCAAGGTGAGCACGCCGGGGCGCTGTCGGAGCCGCTCGAGTAGTTCGCGGGTCTCGTTCAGTCGGTCGACGGGCACCCGAGGTGGCGTCGGCTGCGGCTCTCCGAAACATCTCGGCAGCTGCACTTTTCCGGCCGATGGGACCGGACGCTGGATCGGCAAGGCGGGGGCCGACGTGGATTGGGGATTCTCGAGCCGGCGCTGCTGGGCCACAGCCCTACGCTCCAGCAGTTTTCGTTCGTGCTGAAGCCGGTCGAGAAGCAGTTCCTCCTGAGACGCTCGGTAGCGCTCCTTGAGCTCGGAGATCTGCGAGCGGTAGACATTGAGCAGGTACTGAGGTGAGCCGATCTCCCGCAGTTCCGCGATGAGGTGGTCTGTCCACGGCTGCATGGTGTCGAGCAGCACCTCGTGACGGAGTCCACCCGCCGGAGCAACGTTGTCGGCACTGCGAAGGCGGATTACTCGGAGGCCCCGGCGGTCTGCGAGGTCAGCGACCTGGCGTTGCTCTTCGGTGGCGGTTGGATCGTCCGTCTCGACGATGACAACGGCGTCCGCCTGGGCGACCTCCTCGTGCGTCCGATGCTGGTCCCTCTCACCGTGGTGCTCCGATGGAGCTCGGAGGTCCACCGGAAGGTGCTGCAACGTCATGCTCACGTGCCTGTAGAGCCGGGCACCGTCAGGGCCGTCATAGAATACGCAGACCCTTAGGTCGTCCATGGGTTCCTCGGGAGGGCTAGCACTATCGGGGCTGGCCATCGGGCCTTCGTTGGGTCGACCGTCCACGGCGGACACCGGAACCTCGACTGAGGAGCGGGACCGGCCCGAGTTCACGCGCTCCTCCGCACCAAGCTCCGTGTTCTGCAGTGCAAAATAGTGCTCCGTGGCCCGCGCGGCTAGCCGGAAGCACCATTCGCGGTCCGCCGGCGTGAACCAGTCCCTGCCGACGTGCATGAGGGCGGCAGCGACGAGGGCGAGGGCCGACTGCTCTCGCCACTGCTGGCCCATGCCCCGGGCCGGTGAGCTCGCCCACGCGCCGGCGCCCTCTTGCACTGCCAGGCTGATGCGGCGCATGTATTCAGCGAGGCCGTCGACGCCGGTGTCCCTGGGGGCCACCATGGCCGAGATGAGGTCCGTCCGCTCCGCGGGACCGACCTCGTGGGCGTCCATGAGGTCGATCGCAAGTGCGACCAGCAGGTGCATGGGATCGCGCACGAGGAGGGCTTCCTCGGAGAGCCGGTCCAGGTCGATCAGAGAGAAGGGTGCAGGGTGCGCCTCGGGGGGGCCGGACACCAGGATGTTGCGACCGCTCAGATCCCCGTGCGCCCAACCCAACATCGGAGAGGCCAGGTCGCGCTCGGCGATATCCATGTCGTTCAGGAGTACGAACGGGTTGGGCAGTGGGCGATCCCAACCGGCGCGGCGTAGCGTTGCCGGACCCCGGGTCACGGGTACCCCGTTGTCCGACGCCCAGCGAGTAATCGCCCCGGAGGGACCCAGGCGGCCCTGGAGGAGCACCCGCAGAAAGCGACCATTGGTCATGGTCAGGACCGACATGGCGTGCCTCGGTCCGTCCTCGCGCTGGGCGGCGGCGTTCCATCCTCCTACCACCGCGCGCAGTATTGCGCGGCAATGCGCTGGAACATCGGGATCCGGGTCAGTTCCCGCGAGCAGATCACTGAGCGGGCGAGCCGCTTGCAGGTCACCGGCCGCGACAGCCTGGAACGTGGCCCACCAGCTGCCCAGCCGCACTGGTGGCCCCAGCACGCGTGCCAGGTGGGGCCAGCTCTCGTTGAAGCGACGCGCCTTCTCGGCGTTACGGACCTTCGGCTCAGCATCGCCGCCGTAGCACTTCATCACGAGGTACCGGCGGTCGTTGCCCTGAACCCGCTCAACCAGGCCAACCCGGTCACGGCTGCGCCCGGCCCCGAACCATCTCCGGAGGATGAGCCGGTAGTCAGGCTCGTCCCCCAGCCAGCGGTCGAACTCCCTGAGCACACCCTCCGGGAGGCTGCCCCAGCCAGTAGACGCGTCGCGCTCCGCCATCAGTCTCCCGTCGTCAGTCGACGCCTATCCGCATCGCCAAGTCACCTTGATCTCCGCCTGTAAAGTAACCGTAGCGATGGCTCCGAAATGCTTCGAAGGAGACGTAGGTGAGTGAACCGAAGCCCGAGCGGACCCTGCCCCCTACGGACCTGCTCGTGCCGCCTCAGAAGGACGTGCTCATCGCGATCTACAACGACATGCGGGCGCACGCTAGGCACGCTGAGACGCTACGCGCGGCGGTGGTGAACTTTACCATTGCCGTGGCTTCAGCATTGATCGCCGTCATCACCGCGGACAACCACGTCAAGGCCACCGAGCTACCTGTCTGTGTTGTCGTCACGCTGGTCGGTGTGCTTGGTCTGGTCTTCGCCGCCAACTACGACGAGCTTTACCACCGCAACTGGCGGCGTGCTCGCGTGGTCCGTGCTGAGCTCGACAGGCTCTGCTTCGCTCCCGGCCACCCCACGATCGCCGATCTGCTCGACCGGGCGGACGACGAACACCACGACACCCAGGGTTACCGCTACTCGAGGCGAGTGCTGGGAAGCACCCATCGGTTCTGGCTCGTGGCACCCACGCTCGTGATCGGCGGCGGCCTGGCTCTTACCGTCATGGCGCTGTGACTGCCCGGAGGCGCTTCACCGCCGCGGGCGTCTGGAACCGCGCGGCACAGCACATCACCACCGGCAGCCGTCCAGAAGACCGGTTCTGCGCGTCCTGAGGAGCAGGGCGACATGCTCGCGCGCCCTCGCTCGCGTTGGTTCGGCTGCTGCATACGACCTA